>NZ_JBFRER010000173.1:0-11300 GCF_052114405.1 Streptomyces sp. M-16
CGAAGGTCGTGGACCGTCTCGCGGCCGACGGGCGCAAGACGAAGGCGCTGACCGTCTCCCACGCCTTCCACTCGCCCCTCATGGACCCGATGCTCGACGACTTCCGCAAGGTCGCCGAGAACGTTTCCTTCGRMGCYCCGRCCGTGCCGGTCATCTCCACGCTCACCGGYCGKCCGGTGMCGGSGGASGAGTTCTGCTCCGTCGACTACTGGGTKCGCCACGTCCGCGARGCCGTCCGCTTCGCCGACGCSGTCACCKCCCTYGCMGSGGAAGGGGYSRACACCTTCCTGGAGATCGGTCCSGGCGGYGTCCTGRCCGCCATGGCCCGGGACTCCCTGGACGAGCACGCGGTCACCGTCCCCCTCCTGCGCGCCGACCGCGCCGAGGACCTGGCCGTCACCACCGCCCTCGCCCGGCTGCACGTCCACGGAACGCCCGTCGACTGGACGGCCGTCTTCGCCGGACACGACCTCCAGCGCGTCGACCTCCCCACCTACCCCTTCCAGCGCACCCGTTACTGGCTCGAATCCACCCCCGCACCCGGGAACGTCGCCGCCGCCGGACTGGCCGAGGCGGGCCACCCCCTGCTCGGAGCCGCGGTCGCGCTCGCCGACGGCGAAGGGCTGGTCCTGACGGGGCGGCTGTCGCTCGCGACCCATCCGTGGCTCGCCGACCACGCGGTGATGGGCGCCGTGCTGCTCCCGGGCACCGCCCTGGTGGACCTGGCCCTGCACGCGGCCCTCGACGAGGCCGTCGGATGCGACCGGCTGGACGAGCTGACCCTCGGCGCCCCGCTCGTCGTGCCGGACGACGCCGCGGTACGGATCCAGGTGCGCGTCGGAGCCCCCGACGGAGGCGCCCGCCGCCCGCTGGAGATCCACTCCCGCGCGGAGGGCGTGCCCTCCGACGAGCCGTGGACGCGCCACGCGGCCGGAACGCTGTCGACCGCCGACGGCACCGCCGATCGCGCCCCCCTGGCCGACTGGCCCCCGTCGGAGGCGGTCGCCGTCCCCGAGGAGGCGCTGGACTCCCTGTACGAGCGGATGGCCGGCCTGGGGCTCGACTACGGCCCCGTGTTCCGGGGCGTGCGCGCCGCGTGGACGCGGGACGACGCGCTCTTCGCCGAGGTCGAACTCCCCCCGGGCACCGACGTCTCCGGCTTCGGGCTGCACCCGGCCCTGCTGGACGCCGCGCTGCACACCGTCGCCCTCGGCCCCGGCCCGCTCGGCTCCGTCGCCGGTGCCGACGCGGGTGACCGGGCACGGGTTCCGTTCTCCTGGAGCGGGGTGACGGCGCACTCCGCGCCGGCGGCGGGAGCGGTGGAGGCCCTGCGGATCCGGCTGACCCCCGCCGGTCCGGACACGGTGTCGCTGCTGGCCGCCGACGCCACCGGCCGGATCCGGACCTCCGTCGACTCGCTCGTCCTGCGCCCGATCTCCGCCGAGCAGCTCACCGCCGCCCGGGCGGGCCGGTACCGGGACTCGCTGTTCCGGGTCGACTGGACCCCGCTGCCCCTGCCCGGTGCACCGGACGCGCCGCCCACCGGTGATCGCGTCGTACTGCTCGCGACGGACGGCCCGGCGGAGGCCGAAGCCGTACGGTCCGTGGCCGGCCGCGCCCTGGCCCTCGTACAGGAGTGGCTGACGGATCCCGACGCCGGTACGACGACGGATGCGCGGCTCGTCATCGTGACCCGGAACGCGGTCGCCGTGGACGCCGGCGACGCGGCGCGGCTGGACCCGGCACAGGCGGCCGTGTGGGGGCTGGTCAGGTCCGTCCAGGCCGAGCACCCCGAACGCTTCGTGCTGGTGGACGCGGACCGCGCACACCCCGAAGGGCTGACGGCCGTGCTCGCCGCCGGCGAGCCGCAGTCCGCCCTCCGGGACGGCCGGGCGTTCGTGCCCAGGCTGGCCCGCGCGACCGGCGCCGGGGCTCCCGGGCTGCCCGCGTCCCTGGGGCTGGACCCGGCGGGCACCGTCCTGGTGACCGGTGCGACGGGCGCCCTCGGCCGGCTCGTCGCACGGCACCTGGTGGCGGCGCACGGCGTACGGCACCTGCTGCTGACCAGCC
Source organism: Streptomyces sp. M-16 (assembly GCF_052114405.1). Classification (NCBI taxonomy): domain Bacteria; kingdom Bacillati; phylum Actinomycetota; class Actinomycetes; order Kitasatosporales; family Streptomycetaceae; genus Streptomyces; species Streptomyces sp. M-16. The sequence goes on from NZ_JBFRER010000173.1 coordinate 2,071, forward strand.
GCCGGGGACCCGACGCCGACGGGGCGTCCGCCTTCGCCGCCGAACTGGCGGCGCTGGGCGCCGAAGTGACCACGCTGGCCTGCGACGTCGCGGACCGCGGCGCGCTCGCCGCCCTGCTCGACGGCATCCCGGCCGCGCATCCGCTGACCGGTGTGGTGCACGCCGCCGGTGTGCTCGACGACGCGCTCGTGGGCTCGCTGACGGCCCGGCGGCTCGACGACGTCCTCGGGCCCAAGGCCGAGGCGGCACTCCACCTGCACGAACTGACCCGGGACACGGACCTCGCGGCCTTCGTCCTGTTCTCCTCGCTCGCCGGTACGTTCGGCAACGCGGGCCAGGCCAACTACGGTGCCGCCAACGCCTGCCTGGACGCCCTCGCACAGTCGCGCCGGGCCGCCGGACTCCCGGCCGCCTCGCTGGCCTGGGGTCCCTGGGCCGACGCCGGGGGCACGGGGGGCATGCTCGGCGAGGCCGGCGCGGGAGCCCTCGCGCGAATGGCCCGGGCCGGAGTGTCGCCGCTCACCCCGGAGGAGGGCCTCGCCCTCTTCGACACGGCGAGCGCGCCCCCCACCGGGGGAACCCCGGCCACCGGGACCGCCGCCGGGGGGACCGCGGCCGATGCCCCCGGCGCCGGACCGGACGCCCTGCTCCTGCCGGTACGGCTGAACCTCCCCGCCCTGCGCCGGCGCGCCGCCACCGAGCCGGTCCCCGCCCTGCTGCGCGGACTGGTCCGGGCCCCCGCCCGCCAGGCCCGGGAGTCCGCGCCCGCGACGGCCGCCCTCGCCGGGCAGCTGGCCGGCGCATCGGAGGAGAAGCGCCGACGGATCCTCCTCGGCGTCGTCCGGACCCAGGTCGCCACGGTGCTGGGGCACGACTCCTCCGAGGCGATCGGCACCGCACAGGCCTTCCGCGACCTCGGCTTCGACTCGCTCACCGCCGTCGAGCTGCGCAACCACCTCGGTGCGATCACCGGGCTGCGCCTCCCGGCGAGCCTGCTGTTCGACCACCCCACCCCGGCCGCCCTCGCCGAGCACCTGTCCGCCGCGCTGCCCGCCGCGGGGCCCGACGGACCGGAGCCGGCCCCCTCGCTGCTCTCCGAGATCGACCGCCTGGAAGCCGCGTTCGCGCGCTCCCCGTACGACAGGGGAACACGGGCCACCGCCGCCCTGCGGCTGGAAGTACTGCTCGCCAAGTGGCGCGAAGCGGGCCCCGACACCGGCCACGAACCCGAGGACGACGCCGAGGCCGAGGTCGAGGGCGCCTCCGACGAAGAGCTCTTCGAACTGCTCGACGGCGAGCTCGGCAGCAACTGATCGACCAGCACGACATCCCTTCGCCTTGAGGAACAGAACCCAGATGACGACAGACGTGAACAAGCTCCGCGACTACCTCAAGCGTGCCACCGTCGATCTGCGTCACGCGCACAGGCGGCTGCGTGAGGCCGAGGGCAAGAACCGCGAACCGATCGCGATCGTGGGCATGAGCTGCCGCTTCCCCGGCGGCGTCCGGTCCCCCGAGGACCTGTGGGACCTCGTCGCCTCGGGTGGCGACGCGATATCGGGCTTCCCCACCGACCGGGGCTGGGACCTCGACGCGCTCTACGACCCGGACCCCGAGAACCCGGGCACGACCTACGCGAAGGAAGGCGGATTCCTCTACGAAGCCGCCGAGTTCGACCCGGCCTTCTTCGGCATCGGCCCCCGCGAGGCCCTCGCCATGGACCCCCAGCAGCGCCTCGTCCTGGAAGCCTCCTGGGAAGCCGTGGAACGCGCCGAACTGGACCCGCTGTCCCTGCGCGGCAGCCGCACCGGCGTGTTCGCCGGAGTCATGTACCACGACTACGTCTCCCGCCTCCCGGCGATGCCCGAAGGCATCGAGGGATACGTCAGCACCGGCAACACCGGCAGCGTGGTCTCCGGCCGCATCGCCTACACCCTCGGGCTCGAAGGCCCCGCCGTGACCATCGACACCGCCTGCTCCTCCTCCCTCGTGGCGCTGCACCTCGCCGTCCAGGCCCTGCGCCACGGCGAGTGCGACCTGGCCCTCGCGGGCGGGGTGACCGTGATGGCCGGACCGACGACCTTCGTCGAGTTCAGCCGCCAGCGCGGCCTGTCGCCCGACGGCCGGTGCCGGGCGTTCTCGGCGTCGGCCGAGGGCACCGGCTGGTCCGAGGGCGTCGGCATGCTGCTCGTCGAACGGCTCTCCGACGCGGTCCGCCTCGGCCACCCGGTGCTGGCCGTCGTACGGGGCTCCGCCGTCAACCAGGACGGCGCCAGCAACGGCCTGACGGCGCCCAACGGCCCCGCCCAGCAGCGCGTCATCCACCAGGCCCTCGCCAACGCCCTGCTGTCGCCGTCCGACGTGGACATCGTCGAGGCCCACGGCACCGGCACCACCCTCGGCGACCCGATCGAAGCCCAGGCGCTCCTCGCCACGTACGGCCAGGACCGCCCGGCGGACCGGCCGCTGTGGCTCGGCTCCGTCAAGTCCAACCTCGGACACACCCAGGCGGCGGCCGGCGTCGCCGGGATCATCAAGATGGTGCAGGCCCTGCGCCACGGCGTGCTGCCGAAGACCCTGCACGCCGACGAGCCGACCCCGCACGTCGACTGGTCCGCCGGGGCCGTCTCGCTGGTCACCGACAACGCCGCCTGGCCCGACACCGGCAGGCCCCGGCGCGCCGGCGTCTCCGCCTTCGGCGTCAGCGGCACCAACGCCCACATCGTCGTCGAACAGCACCTCCCGCCCACGGAACGGCCCGGGGCCGGCGGCGAGGCCACGGCCGGCGCCGCGTCCGAGACGGCCCCCGCGGCCGGCGCGCCCTCCGGCGAAGCGGGCACCACGGCGCCGGCCGGGAACCGGCTGCCCCTCGTCCCGTGGACCCTCTCCGGCAAGAACGCCGCCGCCCTCACGGCACAGGCCGCCCGTCTGCGCTCCCACCTCGCCGCCTGCCGGCCCGGCGCGGACCCGGCGACGGCCGCCGCCGCAGGTCAGGCTGCCGCCGCAGGTCAGGCCGCCGCCGCAGATCCGGCCGCCGACCCCGACGCCCTCGACATCGCGTACTCCCTCGCCACCACCCGTACCGCCTTCCCCCACCGCGCCGTGCTCCTCGCCCCGGACCGGGCCGGGCTCGACCGGGCCCTGGACGCCCTCGCCGAGGGGGAGCCCGACGCCGCCGGAACCGCCCTCGTGCGCGGCACCGCCGAGGCCACCAACCGGCAGGTCGCCTTCGTGTTCCCCGGCCAGGGCTCCCAGTGGACCGGCATGGCCGTCGAACTCCTCGACGGCGCACCGGTCTTCCGCGAGCGGTTCCGCCAGTGCGAGGAGGCCCTCGCACCCCACGTCGACTGGTCGCTGACGGAGGTCCTGCGCGGCACGCCCGGCGCCCCCGGCTTCGACCGGGTCGACGTCGTCCAGCCCGTCCTGTTCGCCGTCATGGTCTCGCTGGCCGAACTGTGGCGCTCCCACGGCGTCCACCCCTCCGCGGTCGTCGGCCACAGCCAGGGCGAGATCGCCGCCGCGTGCGTCGTCGGCGCGCTCTCCCTCGCGGACGCCGCGAAGGTCGTGGCGCTGCGCAGCCGGGCACTGACCGCGCTCTCCGGCCGGGGCGGGATGCTGTCCGTCGCCCTTCCGCCGGAGGACCTCACGCCCAGGATGGCGCCCTGGGGCGAGCGGCTGTCCGTCGCCGCCGTGAACAGCCCGACGTCGATCGTCATCTCCGGCGACCGCGACGCCCTGACCGAACTGCGCGACGCCCTGCACGCCGACGACGTCCGGGCCCGGCTGATCGCCGTCGACTACGCCTCCCACTGCGCGCACGTCGAGGCCGTCCGCGAGCGCGTCCTCGACGCCCTCGCCGACATCACCCCGCAGGCCTGCGACGTGCCGTTCTACTCCACGGTCACCGGCACGCTCGTGGAGACCGACGGACTCGACGCCGAGTACTGGTACCGCAGCCTGCGCCGGACCGTCCGGTTCGAAGAGGCCACCCGCGCCCTCGTCCGGGACGGGCACGACGCCCTCATCGAGGTCAGCGCGCACCCGGTGCTGACCATCGGCATCCAGGAAACCCTCGACGACCTCGGCGGCAGGGCCGTCACCTTCGGCACCCTGCGCCGCGGCGAGGGAGGCCCCGAACGCTTCCTGCGCTCCGCCGCCGAGGCCCACGCCCACGGCGTCGCCGTCGACTGGGCGGCCGTCCTCGCCGGCACCGGCGCCCGCCGGGTCGCCCTGCCCACCTACGCGTTCCAGCACGAGCGGTACTGGCTCGACGCCCCGCCCGCCGCCGCGGACGCCACGGGCCTGGGCCTGGCCTCCTCCGACCACCCGCTGCTGGGCGCCGTCGTCAGCCTCGCCGACTCCGACGGGCTGCTGCTGACCGGCCGGCTGGACGCGCACACCCACCCCTGGCTCGCCGACCACGTCGTGCTCGGCGCGGTCATCCTGCCGGGTACGGCCTTCGTGGAACTCGCGGTCCGCGCGGGCGACCACGTCGGCTGCGACAGCCTCGCCGAACTCACCCTCCAGGCACCGCTGATCCTGCCCGAGCGGGGCGGCGCCGTCGTCCAGGTCGCGGTCGGCCCGGCCGACGGAACCGGCGACCGGACCTTCGCCATCCACTCGCGCCCCGACACGGCGGCCCCCGAGGACGGCTGGACCTGCCACGGCACCGGCGTGCTGACCTCGGCGTCCCAGGCCCAGCCCCCCGTACAGGACCCGGCCGTCTGGCCGCCCGGCGGCGCGACCCCCGTCGACCTCGCCGGCTTCTACGGGGAGCTCGCCGCCCGCTCCTTCTCCTACGGCCCCGCGTTCCAGGGCCTGCGCGCCGTCTGGCGCCTCGGCGACGAGGTCTTCGCCGAGGTCGTCCTGCCCCCGGACGCCTCCGCCCCGTCATCCGACGCCGCGAGGTACGGGCTGCACCCGGCCCTGCTCGACGCGGCCCTCCACGGCGTGGGCTTCGGCCCGCTCGGCGACATGGGAACCGGACGGATGGCCTTCTCCTGGGAGGACGTACGGCTGTACGCCACCGGAGCCACCCGGCTGCGGGTCCGGCTGACACCGGTCGGCGCCGACGCCGTGGCCGTCACCGCCACGGACGACAGCGGCGGTGCCGTGGCCACCGTCGGGACGCTCACCTTCCGCGAGGTCCGCGAGGAACACCTGCGGGCCGCGCTCACCGACCACCACGAGTCCCTCTACCGCGTGGACTGGCCCACCCAGCCGCTCGCGGACACCGCGTCCGGCACCACCACGCACTGGGCGGTCGTCGGAGTCACCCCGCGGGCGGATGCCGACGCGGTCGCCGACGCCCTGCGCGGCGCGGGCCCGCGGCCGGACGTCCACCCGGACCTGGCCGCCCTCGCCGAAGCGATCGCGGACGGCGCGCCGGTGCCCCGGACCGTGGCCGCGGTACTCCCTTCCGACGTCTCCGACGTCTCCGACCTTTCCGACGCCGATACGGTCCGGGCCACCGCGCAGGCCACCCTCGCCCTCGTCCAGGCCTGGTTGGCCGACGAACGGTTCGCCTCCTCCCGGCTGGTCGTCCTCACCCGGGACGCCGTCCCGGTCCCGAGCGGAGCCGAGGACCGCGTACCGCGGACACGGCCCGCGCACGCCCCCGTCTGGGGCCTGATCCGCTCCGCCCAGTCCGAGCACGCGGACCGCCTGATCCTGGCCGACACCGACGGCGAGCCGGACTCCCTGCGCCGCCTCCCCGCGGCCGTCGCCACCGGAGAACCCCAACTGGCGCTGCGCGCCGGCCGGATGTCCGTACCCCGGCTGGCCCGGGTACCCGTCACCACCGGGACCGCCCCCGGCCGCGCCCTGGACCCCCACGGCACCGCGCTGATCACCGGAGGCACCGGCGCGCTCGGCAGGCTCGTCGCCGCACACCTCGTCACCACCCACGGCGTCCGCAACATCGTCCTCACGGGCCGGCGGGGCCCCGACGCCGACGGCGCCGACGCACTGCGCGACGAACTCGCCGCGCTCGGCGCCACCGTCACCATCGCCGCCTGCGACGCCGCCGACCGCGAGGCCCTGGCGGCCCTCCTCGCCGGCCTCCCCGCCGACCGGCCGCTCACCGCCGTCGTACACGCGGCGGCCGTGGTGGCCGGGGGACTCGTCGACACCCTCACCCCTGAAGACCTCGATCAAGTCCTGCGGCCCAAGGTCGACGCCGCACTCAACCTCCACGAGCTCACCCGCGACCTGGACCTCTCGGCCTTCGTCCTCTTCTCCTCCTTCGCCGGTACCCTCGGCGGCGCCGGACAGGCCGCCTACGCGGCGGGCAACGCCTTCCTGGACGCCCTCGCCCACCGGCGCCGGGCCCAGGGACTCCCGGCCTCCTCCCTCGCCTGGGGCGTCTGGGACGAGCGCGGTGACCAGACCCGCCTGGAGACGGGCGACCTGCGCCGGATGGCGCGCGCCGGCCTCGTCCCGCTCGGTGCGGCGGAAGGCCTGCGACTCCTCGACACCGCCCGGACCCTGGACGACGCGGCCCTGGCCCCCGTACGCCTCGACCTGGCCGCCCTGCGCGCCCGGGCGGCGGCGAACCCCGTACCGCCCCTGCTGCGCGGGCTGATCCGCACGCCCGCCCGGCGTTCCGCGGAGACCGCCCCCGGCCCCGACGGCCACTCCGCGGAACTCTCCCGGCTGGCCGCGCTGCCGCCCGCCGAACGGCGGGACACCGTCCTCGCCCTCGTACGCACCCAGGTCGCCGCCGTACTCGGCCACTCGGCCACCGAGGCCATAGACCCCGGCCGGGCCTTCCGCGAACTGGGCTTCGACTCCCTGGCCGCGATGGAACTCCGCAACCGGCTCGCCACCACGACCGGAGTGCGGTTGCCCGCCACCGTCGTCTTCGACCACCCCACTCCCTCGGCCCTCGCCGGGCACCTCCTGGACGAGATTCCCGGCGGCCACCCCGGCACGGCCCTCGTCACGGCAGCGCCCGACGCCTCCACCACCCCCGGCCGGTTCCCCGGCGCCGGCGCCGACGAACCCGTCGCCATCGTCGCGATGAGCTGCCGTCTGCCCGGCGAGGTCCGCGGCCCGGAGGACCTCTGGGACCTCGTGGCCAACGGTACCGACGCCATCACCGGCCTGCCCGTCAACCGCGGCTGGGACCTCGACGCGCTGTACGACCCGGACCCCGACCACCCCGGCACCAGCTACGTCCGGGAAGGCGGGTTCCTCCACGACGCGGGCGACTTCGACCCCGAATTCTTCGGGATCTCCCCGCGCGAGGCCCTCTCCATGGACCCGCAGCAGCGGCTGCTGCTGGAGACCGCCTGGGAGGCGTTCGAGCGGGCCGGCATCGACCCCGGCACGCTGCGCGGAAGCCGCACCGGAGTCTTCGCCGGCACCAACGGCCAGGACTACGCCGTCGGCCTCTCCCAGCACCGGGCAAAGGACGTGGAGGGGCACCTCCTCACGGCCAACTCCGCCTCCGTCGTCTCGGGCCGGCTCTCCTACACCTTCGGCCTGGAGGGGCCGGCGGTGACGGTGGACACCGCGTGCTCCTCGTCCCTGGTCGCCCTCCACCTGGCGGCGCAGTCCCTGCGCCGGGGCGAATGCGACCTGGCCCTGGCCGGCGGCGTCACCGTCATGTCGACCCCGGGCGCACTGATCGGCTTCAGCCGCCAGCGCGGACTCTCCCAGGACGCCCGCTGCCGCGCCTTCTCGGCCGCGGCCGACGGCACCGGCCTGGCCGAGGGCGCGGGCATGCTGCTGGTGGAACGCCTCTCCGACGCCCGCCGCAACGGCCACCGGGTGCTGGCCGTCGTCCGCGGTTCGGCGATCAATCAGGACGGCGCGTCCAACGGCCTGACCGCCCCGAACGGGCCCGCGCAGCAGCGCGTCGTCCGTCAGGCACTGACGGACGCGGGCCTGGAGGCCGGTGACGTCGACGCGGTCGAGGCCCACGGAACGGGAACGACGCTCGGCGACCCGATCGAGGCGCAGGCCCTGCTGAAGGCCTACGGCACCGACCGCCCGACGGACCGCCCGCTGTGGCTGGGCACGGTCAAGTCGAACATCGGTCACACCCAGGCCGCCGCGGGCGTCGCGGGCGTGATCAAGATGGTGATGGCGATGCGCCACGGCGTCCTGCCCCGGACGTTGCACGTGGACGAGCCGTCCCCGCACGTCGACTGGTCGGCGGGTGCGGTCAAGCTGCTCACCGAACCGGTGGAGTGGGCGGAGTACGGGCGCCCGCGCCGGGCGGGCGTGTCCTCGTTCGGCGTCAGCGGCACCAACGCGCACGTCATCATCGAGCAGGGTCCCGCCGAAGGGGCGGACGATACGCGCCCCGAGCCGGGCGACGGGCCGCGGGGCGAGACGGTCCTGCGGACGGCCCTCCCGTGGCTGATCTCCGCGAAGGACGAAACCGGCCTGCGTGCCCAGGCGGAACGCCTGCTCGGGCACGTCCAGTCCGGCGACCACCGCACCGACGAGACCGACATCGCCCTCTCCCTGGCGACCGCGCGCGCCGCCTTCCCGCACCGCGCCGCGGTCATCGGCACGGACCGCGAACTGCTGGTCCGGGGGCTGACCGCCCTGGCACACGGAGAGACCTCCGGCACGGAGACGGTGCAGGGAACGGCGGCTGCCGGCGGCAGCCGGACGGCGTTCCTGTTCACGGGCCAGGGGAGCCAGAGGCTGGGGATGGGGCGTGAACTGTACGCCGCCTTCCCGGTGTTCGCGGACGCCTTCGACGCGGCGTGCGCGATCTTGGACGGGCATCTCGAACGGCCTCTGCGAGAGGTGGTGTTCGGCGATGACGCGGAGCTCCTCGACCGGACGGGTTACGCGCAGCCGGCGTTGTTCGCGGTCGAGGTGGCGTTGTTCCGCCTGGTGGAGTCCTGGGGTGTCCGTCCGGATCTTCTGGCGGGTCATTCGGTGGGCGAGTTCGCGGCCGCGCATGTGGCGGGTGTGTTCTCCCTCGAAGACGCGGCGGCTCTGGTGGCTGCGCGCGGCCGGCTGATGCAGGCGCTCCCGGCCGGGGGTGTGATGGTGGCGGTGCAGGCCTCGGAGGAAGAGGTACGGGACCTGCTGGCCGGCTTCGGGGACCGTGCGGGGATCGCCGCCGTCAACGGGCCCTCGTCCGTGGTGGTGTCGGGCGCCGAGGAAGCCGTGGCGAAGGTCGTGGACCGTCTCGCGGCCGACGGGCGCAAGACGAAGGCGCTGACCGTCTCCCACGCCTTCCACTCGCCCCTCATGGACCCGAT
>NZ_JBFRER010000174.1:0-11100 GCF_052114405.1 Streptomyces sp. M-16
GTCCTGCACTGGTGTCCTGCACTGGTCACACTGGCGACGGCGACGACAGTTCCAGGCCCGCATCAGCCACTACAAACGACGCGGCCACACACCACCAGAAGCCAACAAACCATCACGAAAAAGACCGTTGCAGTACTAGGGCGTGTTTCTTTGATGGGTTCGTCAGTTGATCGGATGTGTCTGTCCGATTAGTGATCACTGATGCGATGTGGGATCGGATCGAGCCGCTGATGCCAGCCATCCGGCCCGCGGCCGCAGGTGGGCTGACCACCGTCGAACACTTGAGGCCATTGCGTGGAAATACCGCACCAACTCACCCTGGCGGGACCTCCCCGACGAGCTGGGCCCGTTCCAGACCGCTCACAAACGGCTGATCAGGTGGGGCATCGACGGCACTTGGGAAAGGATCCTCGCAGCTGTCCTGGCAGCGGCAGATGCCAACGACGAAATCGACTGGACGGTGTCCGTGGACTCCACGGTCGTCCGGGCCCACCAGCACGCTGCTGGTGCAAGTAAAAGGGGGCAGCCCGATCTTGAAGTTTCCCCGTGATCCTGGACACTCGATGTCTACGCCGCGAGGGCGTGCTGATGCCGCTGCCTGGTCTCGGTCGGGGTGAGGCAGCCGAAGGTCTTGTGCTTGCGCAGGCGGCGGCGGTTGTGGAAGGTCTCGATGAAGTCGAAGACGTCGGCGCGCGCGGTGGCCCGGTCAGGCCAGATGCGGGTGCCGATCTCTTCCTTGAGGAGCGCCCAGAAGCTCTCGGCGGCGGCGTTGTCGAAGCAGGACCCGGTACGTCCACAGCTCTGCCGCAGGTTCAACTCGACTATCTTGTTGCGGAGTTCGGCTGATGTGTATTCGCTGCCGCGGTCGCTGTGTATGACGCATCCGGGGCGGAGGCCGGCCCGGCCGCGGGCCATCTTCAGGGCGTCCACGACAAGGGAGGCCCGGTGGTGGTCGGCCATGGCGTAGCCGACGATCTCGCGGGTGGCCAGGTCCAGCCAGCAGGCGAGGTAGAGCCAGCCCTCGGCGGTGGGCAGGTAGGTGATGTCGCCGACGAGCTTGGTGCCGGGGATCTCGGCGTGGAAGTCGCGGCCGATCAGGTCCGGGGCCGGCCGGGCCTTCTTGTCCGGCCGGGTCAGCGAGCGCCGCTTGCGGCGGGTGACACCCTGGATGCCGGCCTGGCGCATGATCCGGGCGACGCGTTTGCGGTTCACGGGCCGGCCCCCACGCCGCAGCTCGGCGTGGATCCGCGGCACCCCGTAAGTCTTGCGGGACGCGATATGCAGGACGGTGATCTCGTGCGTGAGCGCGTCGTCGGCCTCCTGACGGGCCTGGCGGGCGGCTTCGCCGTCGCACCAGGCGTAGTAGGAGGAGCGGGCGATTTTCACCGCCCGGCACAGCAGGGTGACCGGATAGCGGGCCTTCTCCGCGTGGATGAACCGGTAGAGCGCGTTCACCGGTCGTTCTCCTTCACGAAGAAGGCCGTCGCTTTTTTCAGGATCTCGATCGTCTGCTGCTGCTCGCGGTTCTGCCTGCGCAGGTGCTTGAGTTCCTCGCGTTCGGCACTGGTCAGCTCGCCCGGGGCACCCTCGCCACGGTCGGCCTGATCGCGGCGGACCCAGTTGCGCAGACTCTCCGGGCTGACCCCGAGCTCCCGGGCGACCTCCGTCACCGTCCTGCCCGAAGAACGAACGAGCCCGATCGCGTCCCGCCGGTACTCCGCCGAGTACCGCTTCGTGTACTTGTTTCCCACCTGGCACTACTTCCTCTGGAACCTCACGTCCCAGTCTCCAGGTGTCCAAGACCAAGGAGAAGCTTCAGCCGGCACCTCGACCGCGAAGCCGAGCACGGCCAACCACCGCCCGGGCGCGACGCGGAGGCCTTCCACGAGGGCATCCAAGCCCTCACCCAGTACCCCGCCGGCAAGGCGAAATCGTGCCGCCCCGACCGCCCTGGCTAGGGGATGTCCCCGGGGCGGGCGTCGCCGGGGCGCGCTGGGGCCCCGGCGGCCGGGCCCCACCAAGCTTTCAGGTCCCGCCGTCGCGGGCGACGTCCACCGCGGGGGGCGGCCCCGGGACGGCGGCCCGGCGACCGGTGGGGCGCAGCTCCGTGCTCGCGAACGGCTCCAGCGTCTCCCGGCCCTCTGCCATCACGTGGTGCTGCCAGCGGCGGAGCAGCGGATCGCGTTCTGCCGGGTCGTAGAAGGCGCTGTGGACGACGGCCTCGGTGCCGACCAGGCCCTCCGCGCGGGCGGCGGGGCAGTCGAGGACGACCACGACCTCGCCGGTGGCGAACGGCGGCGGGGTGCCCGCCTCCTCCTCGCCTACCTGGGCGCCCCCGACGGCGGGGTGAAGGAACTCCCCGTCACGGGCGCGGTCGCGGGCGGGCCAGTCGCCGTCCTCGTCCGGGTGCAGGCCCAGGGTGCGCAGGCAGTCGGTGGTGGAGGTCGCGGGCACGAGCTCGACGTCGAGCTGGAGCAGCTCGGGGGTGCGCGGGTACGGGCCGCGGGAGGTGACGGTCACCGGGCCGAACGGGGCCAGTACGGCGGCGATCTCGCGGGTGAGAGCGGTCCCCTGCTCGGCAGGGGCGTCCGCCCAGAGGTCCATCCAGACGGAGCGGTAGGGGGCCGGGGTCATGGCGTGGTCGCTTCCACGGTGGAGCGGTCGGTCGGATCGGGAAAAGCAGGGCAAGCGGGGGAACGCGGGAAGGAGCGGGGGAACGCGGGAAGGAGCGGGGGGACGCGGGGACAGCAGTAGGGAGCATCCAGAACCCACCGGGCGTTGCCGGCCGCTCCCCCGCACGGCGGTGACGTCCGGCAAGTCGGCGGGCGGGTGTCGCGGGGCCGGACGCGGGGGCCGGCCCCGCGACGCCGATTCCGCCCACGGATTCTATGCGGCAGCCCGGGCCGGTTTCCGTGCGTCACCGCGGCTGGCGGGAGTGGCACGGAATTGCTCCGGAAAAGGAATCCGGGAAGGGGCCGGCCCCGGCGGATCCATTCGGATCGGCTGTCGACATCGTCCAGGCCATCGGCTGGGGCCTGTGCCAGAAACCCGGCCAGGAATTCCCTTGCTTCGAACACACCGCAGCCGCCGTCCTCATACTCACTCCAGGGTGCGGTACGGGTCGCACCCGGGGAGGGGTGCGGGGTGGTGGGCACTCTCCCCGGGTCGCGACTGGGTGTGGCTACAGGCCCATGCCCGTCACCGTGCGTTCCAGAGCGTTGGCGTAGAGGCGAGCACCGCCGATCTTCGGGTGGAGTCCCTGTGCGGACAGTGTGTAGTCCCTGAGAACCGGGATCCAGTCGACGGTACTGTCGGATTTCGTGGCTTTCACTACGATCCCATGGATTTGTTCTGGATCGCCGCATGCCGCTTTCCCGGCAAAGTCACTGGTCGGGTCGGAGAACGTCACTTTTGCGCCCGCCTTGTTGGCGTCGTCCGCCGCGCCCTGCATGGCTATGGTGAGCACCTTGGCGATGCTGTTGAGCCAGATCGCGGAGCCCTCGCTGATGCCGATCTTGGGCAGCCCGGGGAGGCCGTACCTGAGGCAGGAGCCCTTGTCGGAGAGCAGGGGCGGGTAGCCCATGAGGACGATCTTCGCGTTCGGGGCGCGGTCCTGGATCTGCAGCAGCATGGCGGCGATGTCCGGCCGGACGATGTCGCTGATGATCCCCGGCACAGCTGTCGCAAATGGCTGATCGAGGAATTTCCTGTCCCGGCCGTTCACCAGCGGGTCCAGTTTCTTTTCGTCGAATTTGTCTTCACTGCAGTTGGATCCCAGAGAAACCATGCAGGACTGGAAGATGGTGGCGAAGCGTGAGTCGTTGCCGCCGATCGATATCGTGACCAGAGTCGTGTTCTGGTCCAGATAGCCTTGTCTGATCTGCGGGACCTCTCCGCCTTTGTCCTGTACCTCGCTCAGGACGTTGTACGTGCGGGCTCCGGAGCAGGCGATGAGGTGGTAGTCCATGTCCCCGTAGCCGCTGTCTTCGAGCTCGCCGACTGACTTGGGTCCGCCGGGCAGGGTGGCCTGCCGTGACCAGGCGTTGGTGGAGCGGTGGCAGGCGTCGCGGGTTTTGCCGTTCTTCTTGTCGTAGTAGTTGGTCTCGGGGTAGTAGTCGCGGTCGCCCTCGGAGGCTCCCTCGCCGGAGGAGTAGGAGTCGCCCATGGCGACGACGGAGTTCTTGGGTTTGCCCCTCAGGGGCTGGAAGACGACGGACTCCCAGGCGATGTCCTCGTCGGCCGTGCCGTCGGCGGTGGTGTTCGACAGGGTCACGCTGGGCTTGCCCGAGAAGTGGAAGACACCGAGGCTGAACCAGCGGTTGGCGCGCTGTTCGACGATACGGGTGTCGCTCTTGCTGTCGGTGTTGCGGACGGTGTAGGCGGCCTGCCGTGTCTGTGCTCCGGTGTCGGGCAGGTGGACCAGGACCCGCGCCCAGTCCAGGTTCTGGTTGAGGGTCCAGGTGCCGTCGATGTTCATGGCGCCGTTCGCGCCGCCGAGGTGGGCGTCGTCGCGGGTGTGGGCGTACCAGTAGTGGCCGCCGTAGCCGCCGCCGATCTGGTGCAGGTCCCCCTTGGCCTGGTAGGTGTTGTCCCTTGACGGGTTGAAGGTGAACTGGAAGGCGCCCGCCGAGGTCGTCTTGCCGCAGTCTCCCCAGGTGTCCGTGCCGTTGGGGATGGAGGTGACGAGCAGGCCGGCGGGGGCTCCGGAGCAGACCGGCTGGCCGTTCTGGAGGCGGTAGCCGCGGCCGGGTTCGGAGACCAGGGTCAGGTACTTGATGGCCTCGTGGCCGCAGCTGCTGGCGCAGTCCGGCTTCCAGGTGACGTTGGGCTTGTTCCACCAGTACTGCTGGTAGCAGGCTTCGTTCTTGCAGTCGGGCGGGGTGGCCGGGTCGCAGTTGTTGTCCCGGTTGCAGAAGACGTCCAGAGGCGGCGAGACGGCGCTGCGCTGGGTGTCGGTGTTCCACCAGGCGGGCCGGAATCCGGCGGAGGAGAAATCGTTGTCGCCGGGCCAGTCCTGGCGGCCGGAGGTGGAGTAGGAGAAGCCGGTGTCGATGGACCAGGCGGCCCATCCCATCACCTTCTCCTCGTAGGGCCAGTCCTGGGGGTGTGCGGCGTCCCGGTTGGCCTCGGCCCCGTCCACCTTGGTGTCCATGAAGGGGTGGCCCCAGCTCTTCTTGTAGAGGGGGTTGGCCGGGTTGTTGTACCAGCCCAGCCCCCAGTACCCGTTGTGCTGCGAGGTTTCCGACGGCGGGTTGAAGCCGAGGTTGTAGTTCCAGACCGCGGTGAACCAGTTCTCCACCCGGGAGGGGTCGTCGTTGTTGACCGTGATCTTCTGGCCGTCGGTGTGGACCTCGTTCCACTTGTCGGCCAGGATCTTCATCGCGGCGGCGATGTTCGACGCGTAGTCGATGGCGACGAGCTTCTGCAGGGCCGGGGACAGGCTGGCCTCCTTGTTCCCGTTCGCGTCCGTCTTCTCGTGCCCGGCCAGGCGCATGCCGTCGGTGACCTGGCCGACGCCGTAGCCGCAGTCGGATTTGTCCCAGTGGATCTGCCAGTAGGAGTTCGGGTCCCCGGGGACGGCCTTGTGGCCGTAGTAGCCGTCGACCGCCGCCAGCGGGTTGCCCATCTGGCCCGGAATGGCGCCTCCTTCGGCCTGCCACAGGTTCGACTCCTGGGCCATGACGCCGAGCAGGACGTTGGCGGGGATCTGGCCGCCGCCGTTCAGGGTCGGCGGGGGGAACAGACCCTGGGGGTCGACGGTGGCCAGGCCGGCCTGGCTGCGGTAGCCGCCCTGCCGGATCCAGTTGGAGCGCAGCTGTCCGCGCACGGCCATGTCGACGGCCCATTCCACCTGGTTGGGTGTCGGTTGCAGGGCCTGGACGTTGATGTCGTTGCGGGAGACGGCGCAATAGCGGTCGGGGTCGGTCGGGTCGTTGCCCAATCCGCCGGAATCGGCGGCGGCGCTGCGCTCAGCGGAGCCGGTCGCCGCCTTCGGAGCGCCCAGGGCAGGGGTGGGCTTGTTCCCCGTGCCTCCGGGGGCTTGCGGCTGCACGCTCTGCGTGAGCTTCGTCCCGGTGGTGGTGGCGGTGCTGGTCACCGTCACCGGCTCGGTGTCGGCCCCGGTCGCGGCGGTCCGGGCGGCGGGTTCCTCGGTCTTGGTGAAGCCCTTGCCCGCGTTCTTGATGCGGGACAGTCCTGCACGGATGCCGGGGGTGAGGACGGGATCGACGGCGAGGCGGCCGTGCGAGGAGACGTCTCGGGCTGCGGGGGCGTTGACACGGGTGACCCCGCTCCCCTCGGTGGCCGCGGTGCCGGTGGGGCGTCCGGTGAGGAAGACCTTGCCCGCCTCGCCCTGCATCAGGTCGAGGTCGCCGAGTTTGCCCGTGGCGAGGGCCGAGGGCTTGCCCGTGCCGGTGAACAGTTTCGCGGTGGCGGTGGAGCCGTCCTTGCGGTCGACGAAGGCCACCTTGCCGTCGGCGGTGGGGCGGATGTCGAAGGGCACGCTGTCCGCTCGGGCGAGGTCCTTGACCTTCCCGGCCCGGTCCAGGTGGATCAGGCGCCGGCCCAGGGCGGCGACCGCGCCGTCCGTGACCGGAACCGCACTGGTGATCTCGCCGTCGGCGGTCGCCTCGTTCGTGGTGTTGCCCGTGGTATCCACGGTCACCACACGCGATGTGGTGGCCTGGGGATCGTTCATGTCGCGGAACGCGGTGAACGCGGCCGTGTGGGTGGTGGTATTGCAGGCCGGATCGAAGTACGCCAGCGACGCGGTAAACGGCAGCTTGGTCACCTGGCCCGAGGCCAGGTCGACGATGGCGGTGAACGCGCCTCCCTGCATCAGGTCCGGCTTGTTGGTGAAGGCGCGCGGCGCGTACACGACGGCCACGTGCTCATGGTCCATCTGGCACTGGTTGCCGATCCACGAGTCCGCGGGCATGCCGGGCTCCGACAGTGTGGCGGCGGTCTTCCACGCGTACGCCTCGTTGCTGTCGGCGACCAGGATGCGCAGGCCGTCGCTGTCGGCGGCGGCGGTCACCGCACGGTCGGGGCTGGAGTGCCAGTCCGTGCCGAGTTTTCCGTCGGGGTCCGGCACCTGAACGGGAGGCGGCGGGGAAGGAGGGGCATCGATGGCCGCGCGGGGGCTCGGCGCGGCGAGGGCAGGTGCGGCCGTGAGCAGTCCGCCGGTCAGTGCGGCACAGGCCACGGCAGCGACCAGCGGCACCGGTATTCGTCTTCTCAAGGGTTCTTCCTGGACTGTGAGATGGGCTCCCGTGGCCCGACGGGACACGGCGGATCCATCGCGCCGGGCACGAGGCCGCCTGGCCGATGGGAACGAATGAGGGGCGGACGGGGAGTGGGCGGGAATGGCGAAGGGCGCGACAGCAGCCTGCCGCGCCCTTCGCGTGTCGCCTCCGGACCGTCGAGTGCCCCGGGGCGCCGGGACCGGATGCCGCGGTGCCCCGGCCGGTCTGCTCTAGACCCAGTTCGTGCATACCTCGCGGCCCGCGCCGCGCATGCACACGCGGGCCGTGCGTGCCGCCGGGTCGTAGAACATGCCGGTGTGCCGGATTACCGTGTTGCCGTCCGTGCCCTCGTACGTGAGCTGGTCCACGCGGGACTCGCCGAGGCTCTCGCACATGCTGTGGTCCAGGTAGCAGCGCTGGACGAAGACGGTGTAGTCGTACGGGTTGCTGCCCGGGGGATACAGGGCCCTGCCCCAGGCGTAGAAGTCACCGTCGGTGGTACCGGTGTACAGCTGAACACCGAACCCACTGCCGTGGTCCTGGCCGTCACGGAAGGTGGGGCCGCGCTGCCAGCGCTGGACGTTGGGGTCGTGTCCGTCACAGCCGAAGCCGGAGCAGGAGGTGACGGTGGCCGATGCGGTGCCGGGCGCGATCATCAGTGTGCTGAAGGCGGTGAGGGCGGACGCGAGCACGAGTCCCGTGCGGGACAGGAGGCTGTTTCTCTTCATCGTCAAACGCACTTGCGTTCCTTTCGACAGCGGCCCGACGGCCGCATGCGGAATATGGCGGAGCCGTGGCCTGCGGAATGCGGGCACCACGCCCGCGACCCGGCTCAGCCAGCCGTGTACCACTCCTGGTTCCCTGCCGCCTCGTTGCGGCTCTTCGGCCACCACTGGACCGCGTCCGTGTCGTTGGCCGTGCTGAATCCGGGCATGTCCAGAGCCATGCCGCT
The DNA here is from genome assembly GCF_052114405.1 of Streptomyces sp. M-16. Taxonomy (NCBI): domain Bacteria; kingdom Bacillati; phylum Actinomycetota; class Actinomycetes; order Kitasatosporales; family Streptomycetaceae; genus Streptomyces; species Streptomyces sp. M-16. Next base: position 8,197 of record NZ_JBFRER010000174.1, read on the forward strand.
GTTGACGTTACGCACGGACACCCCCACCTGGCCGACCTCCTCGACCCACTGCTGGTTCGCCCCACCGGTGCACTGCCACACGCGCACCGGCGCACCGGCGTCCCGGCGCCAGTCGGCGACTTCGAGGCACTTTCCGCTCTCGACGTTGCGGTACGTCCATGCCAGGCGGCCATCCGCCGTCCGCGTCGCGTTGACGGCCCACATCTGGTTGGCACCGCCGTTGCAGTCCCACTGCTGGGCGGGAGCACCGTCGTAATCGTGGTTCAACGGGATCTCGAGGCATTTGTTGCTTGCGACGTTCACGATGCGGTGGGTCCCGGGACCTCCGCCGGCGCTCGCCGGAGACGCGGCGATCAAGCCGACCGCGGCCGCCACCGCCGTGGCCGTGAACGTCTGGATGTGTGTCTTTCTCAGCATGGATCTTCCCCCTGTATTGCCGGTCGATCAGTCGCCACCGAGCTTAGAAAGAGGCACCGTCGCGGCAGTTTGCACTCAGCGCCGAGTTCCTTGATCCTTAGCGCGCGTACCACTGCTGATTGCCAGCGGGCTCACTGGTGCCCTTGGGCCACCACTGGACGGCATCGGTGTCGTTGGCCGTGCTGAATCCGGGGATGTCCAGTGCCATGCCGCTGTTGGCGTTGAGAAGGGACGTGCCGGTCCGACCGATCGCTTCGATCCACTGCTGATTGGCCCCGCCGGTGCACTGCCACACGCGGACAGGAGCACCGGCGTCCTTGCGCCAGTCGGCGACTTCGAGGCACTTTCCGCTCTCGGCGTTCCGCAGGGTCCACGCCTGACGGTTATCGGGCCCCAGCGCCGCCTCCACGATCCAGGTCTGGTTGGCGCCCCCGTTGCAGTCCCACTGCTGAGCCGGCGCACCGTCGTAATCGTGGTTCAGCGGAATCTCGAGGCACTTGTTGCTGTTCACGTTCACCATCCGATGGGTGATCGTGCCCGCGGCGTCCGCCGGGACCGCGTTGATTACTCCGAAGGCGGCCACGGCTGCCGTGGCCAAGGCCACCTGGACGCGTGTCTTCTTGCGCATGGTCGTTCTCCCCCTGTGCCGGTGGTTGATCAGTCACCGCCGAGCCTAGGAAAGGAGATCGTCACCGTCGTTTGCCCCCAGCGCCGAGTTCCTTGATCTTCAGCGCGCGGAACTCGGAAGGGCTGAGTCCACACGCCTCGCGGAAGGCACGGCTGAATACCGCCGGGCTGGTGAAGCCCCACCGCGCCGCGATTTCCTGTACCGGTGTGCGCAGCTCGGGGCGGGCCAGGTCATTGCGGCACTGCTCCAGGCGCCGTCGGCGGATCCTCACCTGGACGCTCTCACCCGATCCGTGGAAGAGCTGGTGCAGTGCCCGGACGGACATGTTGTGGTGGGCCGCGATGACGGAGGGAGTCAGCTCCGGGTCTCCGAGATGGTGGTCGATGAAGGTGTGGATCTGCCGTGACAGCGTCTGTGCGCGGGTCTCGGCCGGCAGGTCCCCCTCGATGTCAAGGTGATGGGCCAGGCAGGCCGCCGCGAGCTCGGCCGTGATCGTGCCCAGGCGGTCCAGTTCCTGCGGTGTGCACCGGTCTCCGTTGTCCACCAGGGACTTCATCATGGAGGCCAGAATCGCCGCGATGCCGTGGCCGCCGGGCAGGCGACGGGCCAGCAGGCGCTCGATCTGGCGGGTGCGCAGGGGCACGATGTTCCGGGGAAGCTGTAGGACGACCAGTTCGCCCTCGCCTCCTCGGGCTGGAGACCGGGCCGTCCAGGGCCGGGAGGTGTCCCACATCACGAGGTCCCCGGCACCGGCGCAGCAGTCGTTGCCCTGTTGGGACAGCACCATGGAGCCCTTGGTGACCAGCGCCAACTGGTACTGCTCCGGGTCGCTGCGTCTGATCAGCGCGGGGGTGCGCCGCGACTGCAGAGGCAGGTAAGCGAGCTTCGACATGCAAAAGTCGCCCAGGTCCAGGACGGCGGCTTCGGCCTGGAAGCGGGCAGGGCACTCACTGCTGATCGCCGTCGGCACCACCTCACGCGAGACCATGTCCGCGAACCAATCGAAGCGTTCCGTAGCGGGCACCTCGCTCGACGACACCACCGTCCACACGTGCTTCTCCAATTCTCGATACTCTTTAGACGTCGTTCATTTGCTACGGCGACGGTTCCGGATAAGGGCTGCGGCTATGCCGACGCACGCGATGAATTGTTCTGCCTTGCGTGCGTAGCAGAGATGTAGCCGACGGCAGCCGCCGAGACAGGGCACGGCCCTCTCCACGACCCATCGATGGCCGCCGAGCCACACAGAGGACTCGAAGCCATTACAATCGATGCGGTGGCGGATACCGCGTTGCGGAACCATCACCCCAGATGGGCGCAGTCGAAACCCTTTTCAGGGTGCAGTTTCGTCGACTATCGCTTGCGGCGGCCTCAGCGGGAGCGGATGCGCGCAATCCCACGCACGAGCGATTCCAGGCCGAGGCTGTCGTGCACGTCGGCGCCCGAAATGCCAAGCGAGACGGCCAGTTTGTTMTGATCGGTAATCAGGTGGATATTCGATGCCAATAGGCAGCGGCCGGCCGGGTTCGCCCCTATCAGCGCCGCCCCATTTTTTTCCGCCCCGCAGGGATCATCTTAACGAGCGGGCGTTGTCACCCTCGCTCGTAGTAGGCCTCAATGGGGGTGCGTGCCTCGTCGAGCAGGGCCGGGCCCTCCTGCGCCACCGTCGGCCATTCGCCCRACTGCGGGTTGAGCTCCACGAGCTGCTCGGTGGAGAGCGCGTAGATGATGCGCGACGTGTGATTTTCAGTGGTTGGCGACAGGGCTTTCAGTAGGTGTTTTTGCTGGTGGGCGGGTTGCGGGGTGTCGTTCTTCTGCTGAAGGCCGGTGTCGTTTCCCGCTGAAGGTCTGCTGTCGCG
>NZ_JBFRER010000175.1:0-11085 GCF_052114405.1 Streptomyces sp. M-16
CCATGCCCGGTTGGTTAACTTCATAGTGTTTCGGTGGTCATAGCGTTAGGGAAACGCCCGGTTTACATTCCGAACCCGGAAGCTAAGCCTTTCAGCGCCGATGGTACTGCAGGGGGGACCCTGTGGGAGAGTAGGACGCCGCCGAACAACCCGCCCTTTTAGCTCAGTCGGTAGAGCGTCTCCATGGTAAGGAGAAGGTCAACGGTTCGATTCCGTTAAAGGGCTCCAACGAAAAGGCCCCCGCCTTGTGGCGGGGGCCTTTTTTGTTTTTCAGTCCAGGGACAGGGCGGCAGCGGAGAGGAACGCTTCGACCGCTTCCTCGAACTGGGCCTCCATGGCGATGACCGCACGGCGGCTCTCCGCATGGTTGATCTCGCCGAGCCTGGCGGATATCGCGTCCATGAGGGGACGCAGGGCCGGATCGTCCGCGACGAGCCGAAGACGGAACCTGGCGCTTTCGGCGGCCGCACCCAGGCGGTCGCTGTCCAGATGGGCGGCCAGGAGGGTGTCCCCGTCGGGAGGGTTGCGCCGGCGGAACCAGAGGGTGATGACCGCCCGCTTGAGATCGGGGACCGCGCCCGCGTAGGCGCCGAAGGCCGCCAGGCGTTCCTGTCTCAGCCGTTCCTGACGGGCCGCGGCCTCCGCGCGGGCGGCGGTGCGCCTTTGGAACGCGTACGTGCTCCATGACCCGATCAGTGTTCCGAGGACGGCGACCACGCTGGTCAGAACGGTATCCACGCCGGGGAGTCGACCACAGACCGCCGCGGCCCGCCAGAGGCCGTACCGCGGGCTCAGTCGCCCTCGCGCTGGTGGGGGACCCGGAAGGCCAGGATGGCCATGTCGTCCGAAGCCGGTTCCGCCGCGAAGCGCTCCACCGCCCGCAGGATGCGGGAGGCCACCGCGCCGGCGGTGAGGCCGGTGCAGGTGGTGAGGACGTCGGCCAGGCCGTCGTCACCGAGCATGCGTGCGCCCTCGCGGCGCTCCGTCACCCCGTCGGTGACGCAGAGCAGGACGTCGCCCGGGTCGAGGGTCAGGGTCTGTTCGTAGAGGTCGAGGTCCTCGATGACACCGAGGAGCGGCTGCGGTTCGGCGGCCGGGGTGACCTCGCCGTCCGGGCGCAGGCGCAGCGGGAGCGGGTGACCCGCGCAGACGACCTTCATCAGGGCGCCGCCGTCGGGCCGCGGGTGCAGTTCCCCGTAGAGGAGGGTGAGGAAGCGGCTGCGCGCTCCCTCGTCCAGGATGGCCGCGTTGAGGCGCTCCAGGACCGCCGGGCCGCCCAGGCCCTCGCGGGCGAGCAGGCGCAGGGCGTGGCGGGCCAGGCCGGTGACGGCGGCGGCCTCGGGGCCCGTCCCGCAGACGTCGCCGATGGCGAAGCCGTACACGCCGTCGCGGATCGGGAAGACGTCGTAGAAGTCGCCGCCCACCTCGTTGCCCTCGCCGGCGGCGCGGTAGATGACCTCGACCTCCATGCCGGGGATCGCGGGGGAGCCGGGCGGCAGGAGGCTGCGCTGGAGGGAGCGGCTGATGGCGGTGCGCTCGGAGTAGAGGCGGGCGTTGTCGAGGGCCAGGGCGGCGCGGCGCGAGAGGTCGTCGGCGAGTTCGAGGATCTCCTGGCGGAAGTGCTCCTCGCGGGGCTTGCCGAGGGTGAGCAGGCCGATGACGCGGTTGCGGGCGAGGAGGGGCAGGACCACCGTCTCGCCGCCGACCGCGTGGGCGGCCTCCGCCCAGGGCCGGGCGCCGGCCTCGCGGACCGGGTCGGGCGGGCTGACCCGGGAGAGCAGGGCCTTGAGGCCGTCGATGCGTTCCTCGTCCTCGTGCAGGACGTAGGCGAGGGTGGGGTCGGAGGCCTGGTCGGCGATGGTGTAGACGGCGCACCAGGTGGCCAGGGTGGGGACGGTCATCTGGGCCATCAGGGCCAGGGTCTGATCCCGGTCGAGGGTGCCGGCGAGCAGGTCGGAGGCCTCGACGAGGAAGGAGAGGGAGCCCCTGCGCAGCCGTTCCAGCTCGCCGAGCCGGGCGGACTCGACGGCGAGGGCGAGGCGGTCGGCGGCGAACTGGAGGCGCAGGGCCTCTTCGTTCGTGTAGCGGCCGGGGCTCTCTGCGGCCACGCCGAGGGAGCCGGTGAGCCGCCCTTCGACCTTGAGGGGGACGGTGACCACGGAGCGCATGCCGGTGGACTCCAGGAGCGGGACGGCTCCGGGCACGGCGGCGAGGTCGTCGTGGACGGCGGGCATCCGGGCCGAGCCGTAGCGGCTGGCGCCGGCCTCGACGGGGACGCGGGCGAAGCGCTGACGGGTGGAGGGCAGCCCGGTGGTGGCGCGGACCTCCAGTTCCGTCTCGTCGTCGGTGGCCAGGAGGAGGAAGGCGGCGTCGGCGTCGAGCATGTCGCGGGCCCGTTCGACGGTGCGCTGGAGCAGGCCCTCCAGATCGTCGGGGGCGGGGGAGCCGATGAACAGCTCGAAGGGGTCCGCGGGGCGCGGCTCGGTGAGCTGGCCGCCGTCGGAGGCGGGTACCCGGGCGGGGGTCTGGAGCAGGGCGCGCTCGTCGTCGTGGACGAGGAGGCAGACGATGGAGGGTTCGCCGTGGGCGTCGCGGACGCGCAGGTGGGAGGCGTAGACGGGGATGACGCGGCCGTCGGCGCCGCGGATGCCGTAGCTGCCCTCCCAGCGGGACAGGCGCAGGGCCTCGGCGACGCCCGTGCCGGTGCCGGGGGTCTGGGGCCAGGCGGCGAGCTCGGCGAGCGGGCGGCCCAGGGCCTTCTCGGCGGGGTGGCCGAAGATGTGCTCGGCGTCGTCGTTCCAGGCGGACACGGCGTCGGCGGAGTCGATCTGGACGACGGCCACGCGGACCCGGCTGTCGGCCAGGGGCAGCATCTGGTCGGGGACTACGGGGCCCGCGGAGCGGGTACCGACCGGCCGGTCCGGGAGGTCGAGGCGGAACCACACGTGTTTGTGGGTGGTGGTGTACTCGACGCCCCAGCGGGTGGCGAGGGCGGCGCAGAGCATCAGGCCGCGGCCGCTCTCGCGGTCGGGATCGGCGTACGGGCGCTGACCGGGGGGCTGGAGCGGGAGCTCGCGCTCCGGATAGCGGTCGGCGACCTCGACGCGTACGCCGTCCCCGGAGCGCAGGCACAGGACCTCGGCCCGGGTGCCGGCGTGGACCACGGCGTTGGTGACGAGCTCGCTCGTCAGCACCACGGCGTCGTCGACGATGTCCGCGAAGCCCCAGCCCTGGAGCGTGTCGCGGACGAACGCGCGGGCGGCGGCGACCGAGCGCCCCTGTGGGTCGAAACTGGCAGCCGCCCGTGCCGTGATCACAAGTCTCCTTCGACGCGGTGGGACATCGGAAGCCAGGTTACTTACCTTCGCGCTCGGGAGGAGCCGTCGTCGGGGATTCCACCCGCGGGGTGCGGCCGGTGTGCGATGGTGCCGGAGTGTTATGGCCTGGTGGGGCCGGGGTGAAACACTGGGCAGTCTTGGAGTGCCGGTCGTGGGTAGTCGGATGTCCGGTGGAACAGCGGTCGACCCTTTCTGGAGGGACACGGTGGAGTCTGGCGCAGCGGTGCGGCGTACGGGAACGCGCCCGAAAGGCGGACGGTCCCGGCGGGGCGGCACGACGGAAGTCGATACCGCCGCGCTGAACCGGCTGCTCACGGCCCTGGTGTCGATGCGGGACGGGAACTTCCGCAAGCGGCTGACGGTGTCCGGCGAGGGCGAGATGGCGGAGATCGCCGCCGTCTACAACGAGGTCGCGGACCGCAACCTCCACCTGACCGGGGAACTGTCCCGGGTCCGGCGGATGGTGGGGCGCGAGGGGAAGCTGAGCGAGCGGCTGGAGACGGGTGCCTGCGAGGGTTCCTGGGCGGCCGCGATCGACGCCTCCAACCAGCTCGTGGACGATCTCGCCCGGCCGGTGTCCGAGGTGGGGAGGGTCCTGTCGGCAGTGGCCGAGGGTGACCTGGACCAGCGGATGGACCTGCGGACGCAGACCCCGGAGGGGGTCGGGCATCCGTTGCGCGGGGAGTTCCTCAAGGTCGGCCGGACGGTCAACAACCTGGTCGACCAGCTGTCGGCGTTCACCGACGAGGTGACGCGGGTGGCGCTGGAGGTGGGCACCGAGGGCAAACTCGGCGGTCAGGCCCAGGTGCGCGGAATGTCCGGTTCTTGGAAGGACCTGACCGATTCCGTCAACACGATGGCGTACCGGCTCACCGCCCAGGTGCGTGACATCGCTCTCGTCACGACGGCGGTGGCCAAGGGCGATCTGTCGCGCAAGGTCACGGTGCACGTGGCCGGCGAGATGCTCCAGCTGAAGAACACCGTGAACACCATGGTGGACCAGCTGTCCTCCTTCTCCTCCGAGGTGACGCGCGTCGCCCGCGAGGTGGGTACGGAGGGCGAACTGGGCGGTCAGGCCAAGGTGCCCGGGGTCGCGGGCGTGTGGAAGGACCTGACCGACTCCGTCAACACGATGGCGGGCAACCTGACGGCCCAGGTGCGGGGCATCGCGCAGGTGACGACGGCCGTCGCGAACGGTGACCTGTCGCAGAAGGTGCGGGTCAGCGCGCGCGGAGAAGTGGCGCAGCTGGCCGAAACGATCAACCAGATGACCGAAACCCTACGGACCTTCGCGGACGAGGTCACGCGTGTGGCCAGCGAGGTCGGGGCCAAGGGTCTGCTCGGCGGCCAGGCGCAGGTGCCGGGGGCCGCCGGTACGTGGAAGGACCTCACCGACTCGGTGAACACGGTCTTCCGCAACCTCACCACGCAGGTGCGCGACATCGCGCAGGTGACGACGGCGGTGGCCAACGGCGACCTGTCGCAGAAGGTCACCGTCGATGTGGCCGGCGAGATGCTGGAGCTGAAGAACACCGTCAACACGATGGTGGACCAGCTCCAGTCCTTCGGTGCCGAAGTGACCCGGGTGGCGCGTGAGGTGGGCGTCGAGGGCGAGCTCGGCGGCCAGGCGCAGGTGCCGGGGGCCGCCGGTACGTGGAAGGACCTCACCGACTCGGTGAACACCGCCTTCCGCAACCTGACCGGACAGGTCCGCAACATCGCGCAGGTGACGACGGCGGTGGCCAACGGCGACCTGTCGCAGAAGGTCACCGTCGACGTCTCCGGCGAGATGCTCCAGCTGAAGAACACCGTCAACACGATGGTGGACCAGCTGTCCTCCTTCGCCGACCAGGTCACGCGGATGGCCCGGGACGTGGGTACGGAGGGCAGGCTCGGCGGGCAGGCGCGGGTCGAGGGGGTGTCCGGCACCTGGAAGGAGCTGACCGACTCGGTCAACTTCATGGCGGGGAACCTGACGTCCCAGGTGCGTCAGATCGCCCAGGTCACGACGGCGGTGGCGCGCGGTGACCTGTCGCAGAAGATCGACGTGGACGCCCGGGGCGAGATCCTGGAGCTGAAGAACACCATCAACACGATGGTCGACCAGCTCTCCGCCTTCGCGGAGCAGGTGACCCGGGTGGCCCGGGACGTGGGTACGGAGGGCAGGCTCGGCGGGCAGGCGCAGGTCCCGGGCGTGGCCGGGGTCTGGCGCGACCTGACGGACTCGGTGAACGGCATGGCCGGGAACCTGACCTCGCAGGTGCGCAACATCGCGCAGGTSRCCACGGCGGTGGCGCGCGGTGACCTGTCGCAGAAGATCGACGTGGACGCCCGGGGCGAGATCCTGGAGCTGAAGAACACCCTCAACACGATGGTCGACCAGCTCTCCAACTTCGCGGAGCAGGTGACCCGGGTGGCCCGTGAGGTGGGCACCGAGGGCATCCTGGGCGGTCAGGCCGAGGTCAAGGGGGTCTCGGGCACCTGGAAGGACCTGACGCAGTCCGTCAACTTCATGGCGAACAACCTCACCTCGCAGGTGCGCAACATCGCGGAGGTGACCACGGCGGTCGCCATGGGCGACCTGTCGAAGAAGATCACGGTCGACGCCAAGGGCGAGATCCTCGAACTGGTCACCACCGTGAACACGATGGTGGACCAGCTGTCCTCCTTCGCGGAGCAGGTGACCCGGGTGGCCCGGGAGGTGGGCACGGAGGGCATCCTCGGCGGTCAGGCTCGGGTGCGCGGGGTCACGGGCATCTGGAAGGACCTCAGCGACAACGTCAACACGATGGCCGGCAACCTCACCGCCCAGGTGCGCGGGATCGCACAGGTCTCGGCGGCCGTGGCGAACGGCGATCTGACGAAAAAGGTCACCGTCGAGGCGCGCGGCGAGGTCGCGCAGCTCGCCGACACGGTGAACACGATGGTCAAGACCCTGTCGTCCTTCGCGGACGAGGTCACGCGCGTGGCCCGCGAGGTGGGTACGGAGGGCCGCCTGGGCGGTCAGGCGCACGTCCCCGGGGTTTCCGGCACGTGGAAGGACCTCACCGACTCGGTGAACTTCATGGCCTCCAACCTGACCGGCCAGGTCCGGCAGATCGCCATGGTCACGACGGCCATCGCCAAGGGCGACATGACCAAGAAGATCGACATCGACGCGCGCGGCGAGATCCTGGAGCTCAAGACGACCATCAACACGATGGTCGACCAGCTCTCCTCCTTCGCCGACCAGGTGACCCGGGTGGCGCGCGAGGTGGGCACCGAGGGCATCCTGGGCGGCCAGGCCCGCGTCCGTGACGTGGACGGCACCTGGCGGGACCTCACCGAGTCCGTGAACGAGATGGCCGGGAACCTCACCCGGCAGGTGCGCGCCATCGCGGCCGTGGCCACCGCGGTGACCCGCGGCGACCTGAGCCTGAAGGTCGACGTGGACGCGGCGGGCGAGATCCAGGTCCTCCAGGACAACATCAACACGATGATCGTGAACCTGCGCGACACCACCCTGGCCAACAAGGAGCAGGACTGGCTCAAGGGCAACCTCGCCCGGATCTCCGCGCTGATGCAGGGCCGGCGGGAGCTGGACGACGTGGCCTCGCTGATCATGAGCGAGCTGACCCCGGTGGTCTCCGCGCAGCACGGCGCGTTCTTCCTGGCGCTTCCCACCGGCGGGAGCACGGAGATCGGGACGGACGGGCCCGGGGAGGGCTCGTACGAACTGCGGATGCGCGGGAGTTACGCGTACGCGGGCGGTCAGATGCCCATCTCCTTCCGGCCCGGCGAGGGTCTGATCGGCACGGTCGCCGAGGAGAAGCGGACGATCCTGGTCGAGAACACCCCGCCCGGCTACCTGAAGATCTCCTCGGGGCTCGGGGAGGCACCGCCCGCGCACGTGATCGTGCTGCCGGTGCTCTTCGAGGGGAAGGTGCTCGGCGTGATCGAGCTGGCGTCCTTCACGCCGTTCACGCAGATCCAGAAGGACTTCCTCAGCCAGATCGCCGAGATGATCGGTACGAGCGTCAACACCATCTCCGTCAACTCCAAGACGGAGATGCTCCTCAAGCAGTCGCAGGAGATGACCGAGCAACTGCGCGAGCGCTCCGACGAGCTGGAGAACCGTCAGAAGGCCCTGCAGGCGGCCAACGCGGAGCTGGAGGAGAAGGCCGAGCTGCTGGCGCAGCAGAACCGGGACATCGAGGTGAAGAACACCGAGATCGAGGAGGCCCGGCAGGTCCTGGAGGAACGCGCCGAGCAGCTCGCGGTCTCCATGCGGTACAAGAGCGAGTTCCTGGCGAACATGTCGCACGAGCTGCGGACCCCGCTGAACTCGCTGCTGATCCTGGCCAAGCTGCTCGCCGACAACGCCGACGAGAACCTGTCGCCGAAGCAGGTGGAGTTCGCCGAGACCATCCACGGCGCGGGCTCGGACCTGCTCCAGCTGATCAACGACATCCTCGACCTGTCGAAGGTCGAGGCGGGCAAGATGGACGTCTCGCCGACCCGGATCGCGCTGGTGCAGCTCGTCGACTACGTCGAGGCCACCTTCCGGCCGCTGACGGCGGAGAAGGGGCTCGACTTCTCGGTCCGGGTCTCCCCGGAGCTGCCCGCCACCCTGCACACCGACGAGCAGCGACTGCTCCAGGTGCTGCGCAACCTCCTGTCGAACGCGGTGAAGTTCACCGACAGCGGGGCGGTGGAGCTGGTGATCCGGCCCGCGGGCGGTGATGTGCCGGAGGCGATCCGGGAACAGCTGCTGGAGGCCGGCTCGCTGCGCGAGGCGGACGCCGACCTGATCGCCTTCTCGGTGACCGACACCGGGATCGGGATCGCGGCGAGCAAGATGCTGGTGATCTTCGAGGCGTTCAAGCAGGCCGACGGGACCACGAGCCGGAAGTACGGCGGCACGGGCCTCGGTCTGTCGATCAGCCGGGAGATCGCCCGGCTGCTGGGCGGGGAGATCCACGCGGCCAGCGAGCCGGGCCGCGGATCCACGTTCACGCTGTACCTGCCGCTGCACCCGAGCGAACTGCCGCCGCAGGGGTACGCGCCGCCCACGCCCGGCGGCGCCCGCGGGGAGTACCGCAGGGCGGCCGACGAGGCGCGTCCCGTGCCCCAGCCGGTCCCGGCGGTGCCCGCCCCCCTCGCGCAGGCGCCGGTGCGCCAGGCGCTCCCGGCGGCCGAACCCGCCGGGCAGGGCTCGTCGGCGCTCTTCCGGCGGCGCCGCAAGCAGCTGACCGACGCGATGCCGCGCACCGAGGTGCCGGGGCAGCCGTACGCGGAGGCCTGGGAGAGCGAGGAGCCGGCCGCGGCGGCGCCGCGGACGTACGACTTCCACGGGGAGCGGGTGCTCATCGTCGACGACGACGTGCGCAACGTCTTCGCCCTGACGAGCGTGCTGGAGCAGCACGGGCTCGCGGTGCTCTACGCCGAGAACGGGCGGGAGGGCATCGAGGTCCTGGAGCAGCACGACGACGTGTCGCTGGTCCTGATGGACATCATGATGCCGGAGATGGACGGGTACGCGACGACGTCCGCGATCCGGCGCATGCCGCAGTTCGCGGGCCTGCCGATCATCGCGCTCACGGCGAAGGCGATGAAGGGGGACCGGGAGAAGGCCATCGACTCCGGGGCTTCCGACTACGTCACCAAGCCGGTCGAACCGGATTACCTCCTGTCGGTGATGGAGCAGCACATGCGTGGAGACTGATCGGCGGGCGGGCGGTGACCGGAGGGCACGGGGGGAACCTTCTGCCCTCCCCTCACGTTTCCGCTTCGTGCACAGTGACATCTTGGTGACAGGGTGTGGCGATCTCGGGACTGGGGCTACGATGACCGGCACAAGGACGGACGGCGCAAGGATGCCGTCCTCTGGGGCGGGGCCCGGCGCGCATGCCGGAGCCAGGAGCCGGGGAGGCCCCATGYCGGGGCGAGGAGGACAGGGCATGGTGCAGAAGGCCAAGATCCTCCTGGTCGACGACAGGCCGGAGAATCTGCTGGCGCTGGAGGCCATCCTCTCCGCGCTCGATCAGACACTGGTCCGGGCGTCGTCGGGGGAGGAAGCGCTCAAAGCGCTGCTGACGGACGATTTCGCGGTCATCCTGCTGGATGTCCAGATGCCGGGCATGGACGGATTCGAAACGGCCGCGCACATCAAGCGGCGCGAACGGACCCGGGACATCCCGATCATCTTCCTCACCGCGATCAATCACGGTCCGCACCACACCTTCCGCGGTTACGCGGCTGGGGCGGTGGACTACATCTCGAAGCCGTTCGACCCGTGGGTGCTGCGCGCCAAGGTCTCGGTCTTCGTCGAGCTCTACACCAAGAACTGCCAACTGCGGGAGCAGGCGGCCCTGCTGCGCCTGCAGCTGGAGGGTGGCGGCTCCCACAACGGCGACGGCGGCAAGGAGACCGCCGGGCTGCTGGCCGAGCTCTCCGCGCGGCTCGCCGCGGTCGAGGAGCAGGCCGAGGCCCTGACCAAGCAGCTCGGCGAGGACGAGGCCGATGCCGGGGTCGTGGCGACCGCCGCGCACCTGGAGCGCAAGCTGACCGGGCTGCGCCGGGCCCTGGACGCCCTGGAACCGGGTGCCGGCGGCGGGGCGCCGATGCTGCCGGCCCAGGGCTGACGGACGGCGGGAGGCGCGGGGCCGTGCCGCCGACGGGCCCAAGGTCCGGAAGCGGGGCTTCCGCAACGCTGCCTGGCCGGGTGTCAGGTGTGCCGGTGCGTCAAAGCGCCTACGGACGGGGCGACACGAACGGGTGAAGGGGTGGGCACGCGTGTCCACCGGCGTGCGCACCGGTAATCTCGGGCCCATGGCCTCAAGTACGTCCGGCAAGGGTTCCCAGAGCACCGCGGGCACCGCGAAGGGCCGCACCGGCCGTACGACGGCGCCGGCGAAGAAGGCGGCTCCCGCCCGCAAGCCTCCCGCGAAGAAGGCCGCGGCGGCCAAGCGCCCCCCGGTCAAGAAGGCCGCCGCCAAACCGGCGGCGTCCCCCACGGGGGGCGTGCTGCGGCTGGTGCGCGCCTGCTGGCTCGGTCTCGCGCACGCCATCGGCGCGGTCCTGCGCGGGCTCGGCCGCGGCGCGAAGAACCTCGACCCCGCGCACCGCAAGGACGGGGTCACGCTGCTGCTGCTGGCCCTGGCCCTGATCGTCGCCGCCGGGACCTGGTCGAACCTGAGCGGGCCCGTCGGGGACCTGGTCACGATGCTGGTCACCGGCGCGTTCGGGCGCCTCGACCTGCTCGTGCCGGTCCTGCTGGGCGTGATGGCGGTGCGGTTCATCCGCCACCCCGAGCAGACCGACGCCAACGGCCGCATCGGCGTCGGCCTGACCGCCCTGGTCATCGGCGTCCTCGGGCTGGTCCACATCGCCTGCGGGGCGCCGGGCCGCGACGAGGGCACCACCGCGATGCAGAACGCGGGCGGGCTGATCGGCTGGGGCGCCTCCAAGCCGCTGATCTTCACCATGGGCGCGCCGCTGGCCGTGCCGATGCTGGTGCTGCTCACCGTGTTCGGGCTGCTCGTGGTCACCGCGACCCCGGTCAACGCGATCCCGCAGCGGCTGCGCGCGCTCGGGATCCGGCTCGGGATCATCGCGCCGAACGAGTACGACGAGCGGTACGCCGAGCGGGAGGCCGCGGGGCGCCGGGACCGCCACGACGCCGAGCAGTGGCGGGCCCGCACCGGGGCTGCCGCCGGCCCCGCCGGACCGGGCGGTCCGGACGATCCCGCCGACGCCGCCGAGGAGG
>NZ_JBFRER010000176.1:0-18412 GCF_052114405.1 Streptomyces sp. M-16
GCCTCCGCCAGCGGCGGCCCGGTCAGCTGCGCCCGGCGCGGGCCCAGCGCGGCGGCCAGCAGCACCGGCGGGGTGAACAGCCGGGCCGCGGGCCGCTCCAGGGTCATCACGTCGGTGACGGCGCGCGCCACCCGCCCGTTGCCGGTACTCGTGTGCAGCAGTCGCCGCACGTAGGCGGCGGCCACCTTCTCGGCCCGCGTCGGACCCCCCTCGATGGCACCCGCGTAGAAGACGTCGTTGCCGGTGGACAGCGCCCACGCGGCGCTCACCGGCCCGGCGACGGCCTTCTGCACGCGGGCGCCCAGCCCGTCGGCGGACCAGCCGTACCGGGCGATCACGGCCCGCAGGACGAGGGCGCTCTGCGCGGCCACCGACATGCCGTGCCCGTACACCGGGTTGTAGGCGGCCACGGCGTCCCCGATGACGGCGAACCCCTCCGGCAGCGCGGACTTCTCGTAGTGGTGCCTGCGGTTGACGGTCGTCCGCGTGACGACCACGTCGGTCAGCGGCTCCGTCCCGCTGATCAGCTCGCCGACGACGGGGTGGYGCAGCTCCCGCGCGAAGTCCTCGAACGCCTCCGGATCCGAGGTGGGTTCGCCGCCCCGCGTCCCCGACAGGGTGACGAGCCAGCGGTCCCCCTCGATCGGCACCAGGGTCGCCGAGCGGCCCGGACCGGGCTCGCGCGGATCGGCCTGCACGTTCACGATGACCGGGAAGGCGTTCCCGAGGTCCTCGGGGGCACGGAAGATCCGGCTGGCGTAGACGAGACCGGGGTCGACCGTCCGCACCGCGGGCTCCGCCATGCCGAACCCGGTCAGCCAGGCCGGGGCGCGCGAGGACCGGCCGGAGGCGTCGACCACCAGGTCCGCCGCGACGACCCGCTCCGCGCCGCCCCGTTCGCGCACCCGGACCCCCGTGACCCGGCGGGCGTCACCCTCCAGGCCCAGCACCTCCGTACGGTCGACGACGTTGACCCGTGCCAGGGCCCCCACGGCCCGGCGGACGTGCCAGTCGAGGAGGTCGCGGCTGGCCACGACCACGTAGTGGGAGGCCTCGGCCCAGCGGCGGAACCAGCCGGCCGGGGAGAGGCCCACCATGTTCGTCGGCAGCGCTATCCGGTGGGCGCMGTCGTCCATGAGCCGGCCGATCGTGCCCGGCAGCAGGCTGTCGATGGCCGCCGCCCCGCCGGACCACAGCAGGTGGGCGTGATGGGCCTGCGGCAGCGCCCGGCGCGGCAGGGGGCCGTCGGGCAGCGCGTCCCGTTCCACGACGACCACGTCGGCGAACTCCGCGAGCGCGGCGGCCGTCAGCATCCCGGCGAGGCTGCCGCCGATGACCACCGCGGTGCGCGGACCCGGTGACGACGGTGCGGTGCTGCTCATGAACCCACGCTCTCTGGATGGTCTGCCGGCCCGGACCGGGCGCGGAAGGAGGTGACGGCCGGGGACCGGCGCAGGGCCTTGGACACCGCGACCAGGTCCGGGGCCTGGGTCTGGCCCGCCGCGGCCGCGTCCTCGGCTTCGGCGCCGGCGCGCATGCGGCGCAGCGCCGCGACCACGGCGACCGCGTCGGCGGTGGCCGCCGCCTGGGCCGGGGCCTCCCTGCGGTCCAGCGCCTCGGCGAGGGCCCGCTCCCGGATCCCGGGTTCCATGTACGGCTGGAGGCGCAGCAGTCCGTCGCTGATCTGGGTCCTGCGCTGGACGAGGCGCCGGCTGATGGGGGAGCGCCGGGGCAGCCTCAGCGAACCGGTGTCGAGCGGCTCCAGCTCCTTCACGAACGGCACCAGGCAGCGGAAGTGGTAGTAGTCGGTCCCTATCCGCTGCAGGGCCTCGCCCGCGTGGGGCAGGATGAAGCCCACCGCGATGAACAGCGCGCACACGGCGGCGATGGGCGGGGCGACATAGGTGCTGAGCCAGTCCAGGTCGTTGCCGCTCCAGCGGGCGAACACCGCGATCAGCTTCACCGTGTCGTAGCAGAGGTTCAGGATGAAGCCGATGACCAGGAGCACCAGGCCCGCGCGCAGCCAGCCCGAGACCTGGCGCAACCAGGACCAGGTGACCACCGAGGTGATCGCGCAGGCGATGGTGTGGGCCCCCAGGTAGAGCAGGATGTGCTCGCGCATCCAGGGGGTGTTGGCGTAGTACGTGTCGAGATCGCGCAGGCGTTCGACCGGTGCGTCGGCGAACGCGAAGGTGGTCCACAGCCCGGCGACGACGGCCGAGTAGACGATGCCGATCGTCCAGCTGGTGCGCCGCACGCGCCGCGGATCGCCGCCCCGCCAGTGGATGATCATCACCAGGCAGGAGGCGCAGAACAGCGTGAGCAGCGTGTACAGGACCGGCGCCGCGATGTTCGGGACGCCCGTCCCGTGGTTCATCGCCTCCAGCGTCTTGGGACGGCCGCAGTAGAAGACGGCGGAGGCCAGCAGCAGCAGGCCGCCCACGGAACGCACGTTGGGATCGATGCGCCAGAACCTCATCATCACGGGCAGCCGGATCGCGAACGCCAGGGTGAGGATCGCGGCCGGGATGAGGTAGGGGATGTAGTACTTGTCGGAGTTCACCGTCAACCGATCGGTCCGCGGTAGCCGAGCGCGTTGCCGATGCGCCCGGCGACATCGTTCCTGCGCACCGCGCCGGGGGCGTCGCCGCCCACCAGCCAGGGCCGGCACCGGTCGCCGAGCATCAGGCCGAAGCTCTCCGCCTCGATCTCCTGGACGTCCTCGTAGTGGGAGCGCGCCGCGACGCTGGCGTACGTCAGGTCCGAGGCGTCCGGCAGGGAGCGCGCGGCGGCGGCGGCCCCGCGTCCGTGCTCGGTGCAGTGCCCGGCCTTCATGTGCCACMGCTCGTGTCCGAGGATGACCAGTTGGTGGTCGGGGGTCGTGTACTTCTCCACCACGACGATGTCGTACTCCTCCATGTTCAGCCACAGTCCCGAGGTGGTCAGTTCGGTGGGGAAGCGCTCGAAGCGCAGCACGATCGGGCGGCCGCCCCGGGTGCGGCTCATGGCGTCGCAGAGGGCGCGGAAGAGCGTCTGCGGCTCGACCGGCGCCTCCAGGTCGAGCGACGAGGTGAGCGCGGTGCAGAGCTTGCGCATGGAGCGAGAGACGTTCACCGGACCTCCTCGGCGGACAGCATCGAGGTGATCATGCCAAGGAGCAGTGTCTCCTGGGTACGGCTGAGTGTTCTGCCCCGGGTGGATATGGAGACCAGACCGTAGTGGTCCGTGAGTTCGGTCCGCAGATCGCCCGGTCCGTTGTCGAGGGACCGGACCGCGGGCTGGAGGGCCCTGCTCAGGGCCTGGGCCGGGGTGTCCGTCAGGAAGGCGGGCTCGTGGCCGAAGAAGGCCGCGAACTCCTCGCAGTGCCGCAGGTGCGGCAGGGGCCCGCCCGACACCAGGTGGTCGACCCACTCCGGGGGCGCGCCGATGGCCGCCGCGATGTCCGCGACGGAGTAGGGGCGGCCGTTGGTGTCCCGGGAGGTGGCGTACAGGAAGGCCGCGCGCCGGTGGACCGTTTCCCCGGCCTCCTCGGGCGTGGGATCCGCGTGTTCCTCGCCCCGCAGCAGCGCGGCCGTCACCTCGGCGGCTACGCCGGTGCGCGCCGCGAGGGCCTCCGCGTCCAGGATCTCGTCGAGGTCCAGTTGCCTCTCCTTGGCGAGCGCCCGTATGCGGGCGAGCGTCGTGGCGAGGGACAGGACAGACTCCGCCATCTGTCTGTGCTCCCATACGTCCGAAGGGCAGATCCGTCTGCACTCACGGAGGGACGCCGTGTCCCCCCGGTCACAAGATCCTCAGCGCCGGAACGGCCGTCTTCGTGTCGTCGCACGGAGGACGGCCGGACCGGTGGTGGGGACGGACAGCAAGATACAGCCAGTGAGCGGGACTGTGGCGGGAAAGGGAGCGTGCTGCGCGGTCCGACGCGGCGACCCGCCTCCCGTCCGTCCGGACGGTAAGGAGTACAACGGTCGGACGGTCCATACGCGCAGGTCCGGGATCTCCGGGCGGGTGGTGCGGGCGGCGTCCGCACCACCCGCCGTGGGCCCGCCGCACCACCCGCCGTGGGCCCGCCGCAGTCCCGTCGCGGACCCGCCGCAGTCCCGCCGTGGGCCCGCCGCAGGTCCGTCGCGGACCCGCCGCAGGTCCGTCGCGGACGCGATGCAGGCTCGCCGTGGGCCCGTCGCGGGGCCTTCGCGGGGCCTTCGCCCGGACGAGGGCCCCCGGGGCCGGAAAAGCGCCGCGGCCACGTACCATGGCGGCATGTCCTTCCTCCGCCGCCACCGCGCCGCCACTCCCGCCGGCCCGGACTTCGACGTCCTCGCCATGGACCCGGGGGACTGGCCGGGCAACCTCGGGGCCGGGCTGCTGCCCGCTCCCGACGGCAGCTGCCAGGGCGTCTTCCTCCGCTACGACCTGTTCGGCGGCCGCGGCCCCGCGATGATCATCGGCAACCTCCCCGAGGGATCCCCGGCCCGGGACCTCGCCGAGGGACAGGTCCCCTTCGAGGTGGCCCAGCTCCTCGCCGCCCTGGAGAACGACGAGGAAGTCGAGGTCACCGGCTCCGAGGACTGCCCCGTCATGCAGGGTGACAACCTCCTCATCGTCCGGAAGGTCAAGCTCTCCGAGAGCCGGATCTCCTGCGTGCAGTTCGACCGCAGCGACAACGTCCTCGTGACCATCGCCAGCTGGGACCGCCCCATCACCGACGACCTCTACGCGCTGCTCAAGCCGCTGCCCGCCGAGCTCTTCCAGCAGGGCTGAACGGTCCCCTCCGTGACGGGCCGGCCCCGCCGGTGCCGGCGGCTCCAACGGTCCGGTCAGGCGTCCGCGATGTCGTTCGCCGCCACGTAGCCGAAGGTCATCGCCGGCCCGATCGTCGATCCGGCCCCCGCGTAGCTGTGGCCCATCACCGCCGCGCTCGCGTTGCCCGCCGCCCACAGGCCCCGGATCACGGAGCCGTCCGGCCGCAGAGCGCGGGCGCGGGCGTCCGTGACGATCCCGCCCTTCGTGCCCAGGTCCCCCGGCACGATCTTGAAGGCGTAGAACGGCGGCACCCAGACCGGCGCCAGACAGGAGTTCGGCTGCACGGCCGGGTCCGTGTAGTAGTGGTCGTACGCCGTGTCGCCCCGGTGCTGGTCAGGGTCGGTGCCGTTCCACGCCTGGGCGTTGAAGCGGTTCAGCGTCGCCCGCAGCGCGGCCGCCGGCACCCCGATCTGGCCCGCCAGGGCTTCCCAGGTCCAGGCCTTCTTCGCCGCGCCCGCCTCGTACCAGGAGTCGGGGAAGGGGAGCGTCGGCAGGATGTCCTTGAACAGGTACCGGTTGCGGTAGTTCTGGTCCACGATCAGCCACGCCGGGATGTGGGAACCCGCCCCCGCCCGGTCCTTCTCGTACATCACGTGCACCACGTCGCTGTACGGAGCGGCCTCGTTCACGAAGCGCGTCCCCGCCCGGTTCACGATCAGGCCGCCCGGCAGGGTCCGCTCCGCCAGGCAGAAGTAGGGCTCCCCGGGCAGCGGGATCGAGGGCCCCCACCAGGCGTCCTCCATCAAGGCCAGCGCGGCGCCCGCCCGTTGCCCGGCCCGGATCCCGTCGCCCGTGTTCTCCTTCGCGCCCACCGACCACTCGGTGCCGATCGGCTGCTGCTGGTACTGCGCCCGCATCTGCGCGTTGTGTTCGAAGCCGCCCGAGCCGACGATCACCCCCTTGCGCGCCCGTACGACGCCCCGTACGCCCTCCTTCTCCACCACGACGCCGGTCACGGCACCGTCCGGCCCCTCTTGCACCAGGTCCACCAGCGGGCTGTTCAGCCACACCGGCACCCCCGCCCGCAGCAGCCCGGCCCGCAGGCCGGCCGCCAGGGCCTGCCCCATGGTCAGCGGCTTCTCCCCGCGCAGCGCGGCCTTGGTGCCGCGCGCCAGGCACTCCGTGGACACCGCGAGCCCCTTCGCGCTGACCGCGGCGAGGTTCAGCCACTTGTAGTCCTGGCTGAACACCACCATCCCGGCGGGCACCGGCATGTACGCCGGGTTCAGGTGCGCCAGCTCCGGCCCGAGGACGTTCCCGTCGATCTGGTCCGGCTCGACGGACCGGCCGCCGGGCAGTCCGCCCGGCAGGTTCGGGTAGTAGTCGCTGTAGCCGTCCATGAAGCGGAACCGCAGCGGGCTGTTCGCCATCACGAAGTCCAGCATCCGGGGCCCGTTCGCCAGGAACGCCGCCTGGCGGTCGGCCGGTACGTCGGGGCCGACGACGGCCGAGAGGTACGTCGCCGCCTTCTGCGGGGTGTCCGGGACCCCGGCGCCCAGGATCACCGAGTTGTTGGGCAGCCAGATCCCGGCACCGGAGCGGGCGGCCGACCCGCCGAAGGTGGGGGCCTTCTCCACCACCAGGACGCTCAGCCCGCGCCGGGCGGCGGTGAGCGCGGCGGTCATCCCGGAGGCCCCGGACCCGACCACGACGACGTCGTACTCGCCGAGCGGCGGCCCGTCGGCCGCCCGCGCGACGGCGGACGGGAGCACGGTGGCGGCGAGCACCCCGGCCCCGGTCCCGGCCAGGACGGTACGCCTGGAGGGGAAGGCGGCGGGGGAGGTGCGTGAAGCACTTGCGGACATGGGCGGGCTCCGGCGGGAGGGAGGGAAGGGGTGGCTCCAGCATGTCTGATGCTGAGTCAGAAACCTGTTCGGGGGATCATGGGATGTCAAGACATCCGGCGCCGCCGCATCCAGTACCCGGCCGTGGCCACGCCGAGCAGCGGGCCCCACAGCACCAGTGGCGCGTAGCAGGCGTAGAACCACACGCCGGCGAAACCCCCCGCCCTGCTGGGGAAGTCGTCGGGCAGCGGCTCTCCCGTGACGGTGGTCCCGGCCACCTGGCTCCACGCCACGAAGCCCCACAGGGCGGTCAGCGCGAGGGCGCCGAGGGCGGCGGGGATCCCGGCGGCCGCCGGCGGTATCCGCCGCCCGCCCAGGACCGGCAGCCGGCGCGGGACCCGCTCGCCCCACGCGGCGACCAGCCCGACCGCGGTGAAGGCCAGGAGCTCGGTGAAGACCGTCAGGGCGACCAGGTACACCCGCATCGGGATCCACCCCGGCAGGTTCTCCCGGACCCCCTCGGGATCGTCGGCGAAGAGCAGGCCGAGCCGCCAGATCCCGGACGGCAGCACGGTGAACGGGACGGCGTACGCGGCCGCCCGGGCCCACCGCGCGACCCCGGGCACCGGGGCGTGTGCGGTCCTCCAGGCGGCGCGCACGCGCCCGCCCGACGGCGGGGCGTCGATCATCTGTACGGGCACGGTGTCCTCCGGGGCGGCCTGGGTCTTCAGGGGTGCCCTCTGAAGATCGCAGCCGCCCCCGGGCCCGTGGATCCCCCGGCGGGCGCGGCGTGCGCGCACGAGCGAAGTCCCGTGGCGGTGGGAGCCACGGGACTTCGCGTCATGGGGGCGGGATCGGCGGGATCAGCGCGTGCCGACCGCGGCCCTGACCGCTCTGCGCGCCATCCCGGCATCGTCGTGCAGGCGGCG
Organism: Streptomyces sp. M-16; assembly: GCF_052114405.1. NCBI lineage: Bacteria > Bacillati > Actinomycetota > Actinomycetes > Kitasatosporales > Streptomycetaceae > Streptomyces > Streptomyces sp. M-16. The sequence goes on from NZ_JBFRER010000176.1 coordinate 7,514, forward strand.
CAGCAGCAGGCGCTGCTCCTCCCCCGAGGACAGGGCCCCCGCGGGCAGCGGCTGCGTCGGTGCGGCGGCCGTCATCGACCGCTGCACCGCCGTCTCGGTCATCCGGATCTCCCGGGTCAGCACCAGCATCAGGTTGACCAGGAAGGAGTCCCGGAAGGCGGGACCGGCCGACTGGGCGAGCCGGCTGATCTGGCCGCGCGCCGCCGGGGCGTCGCCCAGCACCGCCCACAGCGTGGCCAGGTCATAGCCGGGCAGGTACCAGCCCGCGTGCTCCCAGTCCAGGAGCACCGGACCCGCCGGGGAGAGCAGCAGGTTCGACAGCAGCGCGTCACCGTGGTTGAACTGCCACGGGATCCCCGCCGGCCGCAGGCCGTGCAGCAGCTTCTGCAGGTCGCCGAAGTCCCGGTCGGGCAGCAGCCCGAGCTGGTGGTCCCGGCTGATCCGCCGCGCGTAGTCCACCGGCTGCCCGAACAGGTCGGTCGGCGGCCGCCACTGGTTCACCCGGCACACCGCTCCGAGGGCGGCCCGCAGGTCCGTCCGGGGCGGGGCCTCCACCGGGTGCCGCTGGAGCGCCGCGACGCGGCCCGCCATGCGCTCCACGATCAGTACGCAGTTCTCCGGATCCGCGGCGATCAGCCGGGGCACGCGTACCGGCGGACGGTGCCGGACGAAGGTCCGGTACGACGCTATTTCGTGCCGGTACCGCTCGCGCCACTCGGGCGAATGGTCCAGTAAAACCTTCGCGACGGCGGTCATCCGCCCGGTCGTTCCCACCAGCAGGACCGACCGGCCGCTGCGCCGCAGGACCTGTACCGGTGCGAACTCCGGACAGATCCGCTGCACCGAGGCGAGTGCGGTGCGCAACTGCGCCCCCTGCGGCCCCGACAGGTCGATTCTTCCGCTGAGCGGCTGTGATCCGGTACCCGGCATCCGCCGCGCCCGTACGGCGCCGGCGCCCTGCGCCGGGGCCGGCGCGCGGCCGGGTTCGAGGTACGGGCCGCCCCCTGCCTGGAGGGTGCGGTGCGGACGGACCGGGGCGGACACGGAGGACGTTGCTGCGTACATGGCGTTTACGGTTCCCTTCGTGCGCCGACGAGTTGCGTACGCCGCCCCGCCGGATCCCGTACTTCACCCTGGGGAGTTCCGCCGGTGAACCGGGTCGGGGAGGCGCATTCCTACCTGACACCGGGGGGTCCCTGGCGAACCACCGGGCGTGCCCTGGCGAACCCTGGCGAATAGTCCACGGGGATCTGACAGGGGGCTACTGTCAACTCAGCCGAGAACCTGGGGGCTTGACGTGAGCAAAGGTCCAAACACCCGTCTGAACGACCTGTTCGGCCTGGCCGGCTGGTCCAAGGGCGAACTGGCGAGGATGGTCAACCGGCAGGCGGCGGCCATGGGTCACCACCAACTGGCCACCGACACCTCGCGGGTGCGGCGCTGGATCGACATGGGGGAGACCCCGCGCGAACCGGTGCCCACGGTACTGGCAGCACTGTTCACCGAGCGGCTCGGTCGTGTCGTGACCATCGAGGACCTCGGGTTCGTACGGCAGCGGCGCACCACCAAACGGCAGCCGGACGGGGCGAAGGACAACCCCGACGGAGTGCCCTGGGCGCCCGAACGCACAGCCGCGGTCCTCACCGAATTCACGGGAATGGACCTCATGCTCAACCGTCGCGGCCTGATGGGCGCGGGAGCCGCGCTCACCGCCGGCTCAGCCCTCAGCAACGCCATGTACGACTGGCTCCACTCCGACCCCGCCGCGGCCAAGGAGGCGCAGCGCTTCGGCGATGCGCACCAGGCCGACCCCGCGGGCTACGACCGCTACGAAGCCGCCCCCATCGGCTCCCAGGAGATCGAGGCCCTGGAGCGCTCCGTGGAGGTCTTCCGCGCCTGGGACGCCTCCCGGGGCGGCGGCCTGCAGCGCAAGGCCGTCGTGGGCCAGCTGAACGAGGTGGGCGGCATGCTCGCCTACCACCACCCCGACCACCTCCAGCGCAGGCTGTGGGGGGTGGCGGCCAACCTGGCGGTGCTGGCGGGCTGGATGTCGCACGACGTCGGCCTCGAACCCACCGCGCAGAAGTACTTCGTCATCGCGGCCCACGCGGCCCGCGAGGGCGGCGACCGTCCGCGCGCCGGAGAGGCGCTCTCGCGGGCGGCCCGGCAGATGGTCCACCTCGGCAAGCCGAACGAGGCCCTGGACCTGATGAAGCTGGCCCAGTCGGGCTCCGGCGAGCAGACCCTCCCGCGCACCCGCGCCATGCTGCACACCATCGAGGCCTGGGCACAGGCCGCCATGGGCAAGGGCCAGGCCATGCGCCGCACCCTGGGCGAGGCCGAGGAACTCTTCGTGTCCGACAAGGGCGACGTACCGCCGCCCTCGTGGATGCAGCACTTCGACGAGGCGGACCTGCACGGGATGCAGGCCCTGGCGTACCGGACGCTCGCCGACCATGACGCCACGGCCGCGCCGGTGGCGGCGCGCCACGCGCGGGAGGCACTGCGGCTGCGCGGCGACGGCTATCAGCGCTCCCAGACCTTCGACTACATCTCCATGGCCTCGGCCTGCTTCATCGCCGACGAACCGGAGCAGGCCGACCGCTACGCCCGGCTGGCCCTGGTCTCCATGAGCGAGACCAGCTCGCACCGCACCTGGGACCGGCTGCGCGAGATGTACCGGCTCACCGGCCAGTACGCCGGCTACGCCCGTATCGAGGACCTGCGCGAGGAGATCAAGCTGGCCCTGCCGGACGCACCCGCGCCGAGGGTCGCCCGGGGGACGGAGGCGTAGGGGGGAGGGGTGTCACGGATCGCATGCGGAAGGAACGGACGCGTAAGGGAACGGATGCGGAAGGGGAGGGGGAACGACGAAGGGCCGCGCCCCGGGCGCGGCCCCCAGCCTGCGGTCGTCGCGGGGCTGCGGTCCGCCGGCCGACGTCCCGCGGACCGGTACGCGGTGCCCTAGCCGCCGATCCGGGCGACCAGTAGGCAGGCGTCGCCCTCCCGTTCGCCCTCGCCGAACTCCTCCGTCACCAGCCGTACGCAGTCCCGCGCCGAACGCGCCGCCGGGAACCGCGGCGCGAGCGCCAGGAGGCGTTCCGTGCAGTCCGTCCGGCCGAACTCGACGCCGTGCGGCGTCAGTCCGTCCGTGTGCAGGACGAGCACGTCGCCCGGTTCGAGCCGCTCCTCGGCCTGCCCGTACGCGGCCCCCGCGGTCGCGCCCAGCAGCACGCCCTCCGGCGGCCGCAGCGCCCGGCCCCGGCCGCACCGGAACAGCAGCGGCGCGGGGTGTCCGGCCTGGGCCCAGGTGAGCACCCGGCGGGCGGGGTCGTAGCTGCAGCAGACGGCGGAGCCCAGGGCGGGCTGTACGGAGGCCTCCAGCAGTTGGTTGAGCCAGCCCATCAGCGGGCCGGGCTCGATCCCGGCGATGGCCATCCCGCGCAGGGCGCCGAGCATCATGGCCATGCCGGACGTGGCGCTCACCCCGTGCCCGGTCAGGTCGCCGACCGTCAGCAGGGAGCGGCCGTCGGGCAGTTCGAGGGCGTCGTACCAGTCGCCGCCGATCAGCGAGCCGGTCGTGGAGGGCAGGTACTGCGCGGCCACGTCCACGGCGGCGGCGCTGTCGTGCGGGAACCGCAGGGAGCCGCGCCACGGGGGGAGCACGGCTTCCTGCAGTTCGACCGCCAGCCGGTGCTCGGTCCGCGCGATCTCCTGCCGGCGCTGGAGCGAGTCCTGCGACTCGCGTACCGCCCGCTGGCTCCGGCGCAGTTCACTCACGTCGCGGAGCACGGCCCACATCGTGGCCGTGCAGCCGTCGGAGTCGAGTACCGGCTCGCCCCTCATGTGCAGCGTCCGGACGCGGCCGTCGGCCCGGACGATGCGGAACTCGCCGTCGATCGGCTTCCCGTCGACCAGGCAGTCCGTGACCATCGCGGTCAGCAGGGGCTGGTCCTCGGAGAAGAGGGCGGAGCCCAGCTCGTCGAGGGGCAATGGACCGGCCTCGGGCGAGCGGCCGAAGATCTGGAAGAGCTCCTCGGACCAGGTGACCTCGTCCGTCAGCAGGTTCCACTCGGCGCTGCCGATCCGGGTCTGCCGGTCCTCGGTGGTGGTCCCGGGCGCCACGGGGGGGAGTCCGGAGGGCTCCAGGGCGGGTGGCAGCCCTTCCCTGAGCCGGCCGAGGTGCTCGCCGAGGTCGTCGAGTTGGTGCACGGCCAGGTCGCAGAGCGCGCGCTGCCAGCGGCCCTGCGGGTCGTCCTCGTCCACGACGGTGTCGCGGCGCACCGCGTCCACGTCGCCCCGCAGCCGCCGGGTCCGGGAGATCAGGGCGTCCACCGGTCCCGGCTCGGGCGGCTGCGCGGGGCGGTCCGCGTACAGATGGGACGGCATGGGCACTCCGATGCAGGCGCGGCGATGAGAACGCGTCACGGCCAGGTCCTGAAGAAGGACCGGCTACGACTGTGGCACAGCCCGCGACGGGCTGTAAGGCGTTTGGCAACATCCGTACAGGCCTTGCTCCCGACATATGCCGCAGGCCTTCCGGCCTCCCGGCGCGCGTGCGAACGAATCCGGTCACGCCGGGGCGGGCCCGGCCTGCCGGGAGGAGCCGGCAGGTCCTCCGCCCGCCCGGCGCCGGGGCCGCGCGCAGACGGCCGGAAAGGGGCGCTCCGTGCGGCGTCCGTCGAGCGTACGGGCGAGGCGTTCGCACCTCAGGGCCCCTCGGGTCAGCCCGTGATCGCCCCTTCCGGGGGACCCCCGGAAGGGGGATCCCGGGCCCCGTGAGGGCCGAACCCGGCGGGTTCGGCCCGCAGTTCGTGGCCACTGGGGTCACTCCGGCCCCGTGCTTCCCACCCAGTCCGGCGATCGCTACTCTACGTGTCGGTAATGAGCCGGTGGCGGTCCGAGCGGCGGGCCGGGGGCAGGGCGGGGACACGACCAGATGACCGAAGAGACCAGGGTGACCGGATCCGCGTCCGCGTCCACGTCCGCGTCCGCCGCCGGCGGGCCGGGGGCCGGCTCCGGGAGCAGCCGGCGCTCCTTCCTGACCTACCTCGTCGCGGCGCCGACCCTGGCGCTGGTCACCCGGGCCGGCGCCGACGTGCTCGCCCCGCAGCCCGCGCACGCCGTGGTCCCGACCCTGCCCGCCATCGCCGACCTGGTCGACCTCGGCGACCTGTTCATCCTGGCCGGCGCCCCGACCTCCGCCCTGCTGGCGCTCGCGGTGGAGGCGGACGGCACGATCCGCTTCCGGCTGCCGCGCGAAGAGGTCGGCCAGGGCCTGACCACCGCCGTGGCCATGCTGGTCGCCGAGGAACTCGACGCGCCCCTGGGCTCGGTCCGGGTGGAACTCGACGACGCACGCCCCGAGCTGCTGTTCAACCAGCTCACCGGCTCCTCGAACTCGATCCGGTCCCTGTACGGCCCGGTCCGCCAGTGCGCCGCCACCGCCCGCGCCCGCCTCGTCGCGGCGGCGGCCGTCCGCTGGAACCTCCCCGCCTCCCGCCTGACCACCGCGAACGGCGTCGTCCGGGCCCCCGACGGCCGCACCGCCGACTACGGCGGCCTCTCCGCGGAGGCGGCGGCGCCCGGCCTGATCGTCCTCGGCGCCTCCCCGAAACCCGCCGCGCGGCACGCCCTCGTCGGCACCCCCACCCGCCGCATCGACGCCCGGGCCATGGTCACCGGCGCCCAGAAGTACACCCTCGACCTCGACGTGCCCGGTGCCAAGCCCTGCGTGGTGCGCCGTCCGCCCACCCTCGGCGGCGGTGTGCGGAGCGTGTCCAACCTCGATGCCGTCCGGGCCATGCCCGGGGTCCTGCACGTGGTCACCGTCCCGACCGGGGTCGCCGTCGTCGCCGAGACCTTCGGCCAGGCCCTGGACGCGAAGGCCGCCCTCCAGGTCGTCTGGGGTCCGGGCCCCGCCGACCAGCTCTCGGACGCGCAGATCCGCGCCAAGCTCCGGGCCGCCGTTCCTCCGCTGCTGGTGCCGCCGCTGCTCACCCCGTACGTGGACGCCGAGTTCGACTTCGCCTTCGTCAGCCACGCCCCGATGGAGACCAACTCCGCCGTCGCCGACGTGCGGGACGACCGTGCCGAGGTCTGGTCCGGGCTCAAGTCCCCGATCGTGGCGCGCGAGACCATCGCCGCCGATCTCGGGCTGCCGCTCGACAAGGTGAAGGTGCACGTGGTCCAGGCCGGCGGCTCCTTCGGGCGGCGGCTGTTCTTCGACGCGGCCCTGGAGGCCGCCCGGATCTCCAAGGCCTGCCGCCGCCCRGTGAAGCTGATGTGGACCCGCGTCGACGACACCCGGCACGGCCGGATGCGCCCCGCGACCCACCACCGGATCCGCGCCACCCACCTGCTGGGCGAGGTACTCAGCTTCGAGCACCGGGTCGCCGCCGCGGAGACCGACTTCCGGCACGGACTCGGCGAGATCATCACCGCCACCGCCGCGAGCCTGCCGTCGGGCATCGGCAACGCCACCCTGGCCCAGACCCTGTTCCTGACCACGGTGAAGTCCCCGTACCACTTCGGGCTCACCACCCAGGCGCTGAGCGAGGTGCCCACCGGCATCCCCACCGGGTCCTGGCGTTCGGTCTACTCGGCCAACACCCGGGGCGCCGAGGAGATCGTGGTCGACGAGCTGGCCGCCGCCACGGGCAAGGACCCGTACCGCTTCCGCCGCACCTTCCTGAAGACCGACGCCCAGCGCGCGGTGCTGGACAAGGTGGCCACCGAGGGGGAGTGGGGGCGCGCGCTGCCGGCCGGCTGCGCTCAGGGCATCGCCTTCCACGAGGAGTACAAGTCCCGCACCGCCTGCCTGGTGGAGATCGACACCCGGGATCCGGAGCACGTGCGCGTCACCCGGGCGGTGATCGCGGTGGACGTGGGTCTGCCCGTCAACCCGAGCGGCCTGGAGGCGCAGATGATCGGCGGCCTCACCGACGCGATCTCCACCACGCTGCGGGCCGGGCTGCACCTGGACAAGGGGCTTCCGCTGGAGGGCAGTTACAGCCAGTTCCACTGGGCGAAGCAGCGCGACACCCCGCTGGACGTACGGGTCTTCGTGCTCCCGGCGACGGGGACCGACCCGGGCGGTGCCGGCGAGCTCGGGGTGCCGGCCGCCGTCGGCGCCATCGCCAACGCCTGGGCCCGCGCCACCGGTTCCAAGCCGCGCAGCTTCCCCCTCGCCTTCGACGTCGACTTCACCCCCTACCCGCGCTGACCGACTGGAGCACGCCGTGCCCTCGCACACCTTCACCGTCAACGGGCGGAGCGTCACCGTCGACGCACCCGACGACCTGCCCCTCCTGTGGGTGCTCCGCGACATGCTGGGCGTCACCGGCCCCAAGTACGGCTGCGGGGTGGACGTCTGCAAGGCCTGCACCAGCCACCTCGACGGCACGGACGTCCGCCCCTGCGTGGTGCCCGTCTCCGCGTGCGCGGGCAAGCGGGTCACCACCATCGAGGGCCTGGCGGACGGGGACGTGCTGCACCCCGTGCAGGAGGCCTGGCTGGAGCAGGACGTGGCTCAGTGCGGCTTCTGCCAGCCCGGCCAGATCATGGCCGCGGTGGCGCTGCTCCGGCGGACGAGCGAGCCGACGGACGAGGACATCGACGCCATCGCCAACATCTGCCGCTGCGGCACCTACTTCCGCATCCGCGAGGCCATCCGCAGCGCCGCCGCCCGGATGTGAGGCCGTGGGCGGGGGCCGGATCCCTCGGGATCCGGCCCCCGCCGCGCCGCGTGGGGATCAGGTGAGCAGCTTCTGCTTGGCCTGCTGGAACTCGGCCTCGGTCAGATCGCCCTTGGTCCTCAGCTCGGAGAGCCTGGCCAGCTCGTCCGCCGTGCTCTTGCCGGAGCCGCCCGCGGTCTCGCGGATGTAGCTGTTGAACGCCGCCTGCTGTTCCTGCGCGTGCGAGATCTCGCGCTTGCCCATGTCCTTGCCGCGGGCGATCACGTAGACCAGGACGCCCAGGAACGGGATGAGGATCAGGAACAGCAGCCAGAGGGCCTTCAGCCAGCCGTTCATCTCGTGGTCGCGGAAGAGGTCCACGATGATGCGGAAGAGCAGGACCAGCCACAGGACCCAGAGGAAGATCCACATCACGGTCCAGAACGCGCCCAGCACGGGGTAGTCGTAGGCCAGATAGACGGATGCCTCCATGGCCGTCCTCCTTCGTTCGGGCGGCCGTCCGTTCGCGTGGTGCGCGGGCGGCCGACGTGATCACCATCGCAGCAGCCCTCCAAGATCGCCACTGGGCCGGACGGAGGCCCGGCGGGGGCCGACGGCGGCCGGACGGACGGGTCGCTTCCCCGTAAATCGGGCACGGATGGACGATCATGCCGGAATGAGGCGTATCAATCTGAAACGCGTGCTGGTCGGTCAGCCCCTCGACACCGCGCGCCTGGGCGAGACCCTGCTGCCCAAGCGGCTCGCGCTGCCGATCTTCTGCAGCGACCCCCTCTCCTCCGTGGCCTACGCCACCGAGGAGATCCTGCTGATCCTCGCCCTCGGCGGGGTCGCGCTGCTCCACCTCACGTGGTACGCGGCCGCCGCCATCGTCTTCCTGCTGGTGGTCGTCATCGCCTCCTACCGGCAGACCTGCCACGCCTACCCCGGCGGCGGAGGCGCGTACATCGTCAGCTCCGAGAACCTCGGGCCGACCGCCGCCCTCACCGCCGCCAGCGCCCTGCTCGTCGACTACGTGATGACCGTCGCCGTGTCCGTGGTCTCCGGGGTCGACGCCATCACCTCCGCGATCCCCTCCCTCAGCGACCACGAAGTCGCCCTGTCCGTCGCCTTCGTGGTGCTGCTGACCCTGATGAACCTGCGCGGCGTGCGGGAGTCGGGCCGCGTCTTCGCCATCCCCACGTACGGTTTCGTGCTGGTCGTCTACGTGATGTTCGCCGTCGCCGCCGTCCGCTTCGCGACCGGGGACAGCGTCCGGGCCGAGTCGGCCCACCTGCCGATCCACGCCGTCGGCACCTACACCGGCTTCGCCGTGGTCCTCCTGGCCATGCGCGCCTTCGCCTCCGGCTGCACCGCCCTCACCGGCGTCGAGGCCATCAGCAACGGCGTCCCCGCCTTCGAGAAGCCCAAGGCCGCGAACGCGGCCACCACCCTCGCCGCCATGGGCGTGCTCTCCGTGACGATGTTCTCCGGCATCACCGTCCTCGCCATGGCCTACGAGGTGCACGTCGCGGCAGACCCCACCGAACTCGGACTGCCGCCCGGCACCCCGATGTCCACCGCGCTCGCCCAGATCGGCCGCGCCACCTTCGGAGACTGGCACTTCCTCTTCTACCTGCTCCAGGCCGTCACCGCCGGCGTCCTGGTCCTCGCCGCGAACACCGCCTTCAACGGCTTCCCGATGCTCGCCTCGATCCTCGCCAAGGACCGTTACGCCCCGCGCCAGCTCTACAACCGCGGCGACCGGCTCGTCTACTCCAACGGCGTCGTGCTGCTCGCCCTCGCCGCCATCGCCCTGATCGTCGCCTTCGACGCCGAACTGACCCGTCTCATCCAGCTCTACATCATCGGCGTCTTCGTCTCCTTCACCCTCTCCCAGGCAGGCATGGTCCGGCACTGGCGGCGCGCACTCGCCTCGGGGGCCACGCCCCGCGCCGACCGGGTCCACATCCACCGCCGCCTCGCCATCAACGCGGTCGGCGCGTGCATGACCGCCGTCGTCCTGGTCATCGTCCTCATCACCAAGTTCACGCACGGCGCCTGGCTTGTCGTCATCGCCATGCCCGCGCTCTTCATCGGCATGAAGGGCGTCCGCCGCCACTACGACGTCGTGGCCCGCCAGGTCGCCGTCGCCCCCGGGATCAAACCCCGCAGACCCGCCCGCCACCACGTCATCGTCCTCGTCGCCTCCGTCCACGCCCCCACGCTCAAGGCCCTCGGCTACGCCCAGGGGCTGCGGCCCGACACACTCACCGCCCTGTCCGTCGCCGCCGACGAGGAGGACGCGCAGCGGCTGCGCGAGGCCTGGGCCACGCACGACCCGGGGATGGACCTCAAGGTCCTGCACTCGCCCTACCGCGAAGTGGTCGCACCGGTGATGGCGTACGTGGAGGAACGGGCGGCCGCGGAGGGCGTCGACGTACTGTCGGTGGTCATTCCCGAATACGTCGTCGGCCACTGGTGGGAGCAACCCCTGCACAACCAGAACGCGCTGCGGCTCAAGGCGCGGCTGCTGTTCACCCCCGGGGTCGCGGTGATCGACGTGCCGTACCTGCTGGAGTCGGCGCGCCACCCGCGGCCCCGGGAGGAGCGGGAGGCGGGGGCGCCGCGGGGGTAGCGGGCCGCTGGGCCACCGCCGCGTGGGCCAGGGCCAGTTCGACCACGTGGGCCGGGTCGGAGAGGGCGCGGCCGGTGAGCTGCTCCAGGCGGCGCAGCCGGTTGGAGACGGTGTTGCGGTGGCAGTAGAGGCGCTGGGCGGCGTACGTCGTCGAGCCCCCGCAGGCCAGCCAGGTGCCCAGGGTGTCCAGCAGCACCCGCGTGTCCTCCGGGGGCAGCGCCAGCACCGGCCCCAGCACCACCTCGCGCAGCCGGCCGGCGAGTTCCGGGTCGCCCGCCACCAGGGCCGCCGGGAGCCGCTCGTCCAGCAGGACGGCTCCGGGACCGGCCGCCGCCGGGGCGGTGCGCAGGGCGAGGGCAGCCAGCCGACGGGCCCCGGCCAGCGCCGTCGGCGCCGCCACCACGGRGCTGACCCCGGCGGGCACCCCGAGCGGCGCGAGGAGGTCGCGCAGCGAGTCCAGCGGGTGGTGGCCCAGGTCGACGAGGCCGGTCTCCCCGTCGGCGCGCACCCGCCACAGCACCCGGGGCCCGCCCGCGGCCGCGCCCGGCCCGGGGCCGACGCGGGGCCTCCCGGCGGTCGGACCCGGTC
>NZ_JBFRER010000177.1:0-10700 GCF_052114405.1 Streptomyces sp. M-16
GAGGTCCGCCGGCTGGAGCGTGCGGTGTCCCCGGCGAGCCGCGGGACCTCCGCCCCGGCGGGCGCGGCCGGACCGGGCGTCCCGGACGCCACCGCGCGGGGCGTCTCCCCCACCCCGCGCCTTCCCGGAGCCGGGGATCGGCCCCGGACCCCTTCGGGGGCTGCGCCCCCGGACCTCCGCGCCCCCGTCGCCGGCGAGGCCGGGACGGACGCCGCCGCCGGGCTCGTCGCCGCGCTGGCGTTCCCCGAGCGGGTGGCACGGGCCAAGGGGGGCGGGGGGTTCCTCATGGCCTCCGGGACCGGGGCCGAGACCGGCGAGGGGTCGGGGCTGCGCGGCGCGCCCTGGCTGGCGGTCGCCGTCGCCGACCGGGCCCCGCACTCCGCTTCCGCCCGCGTCCGCCTCGCCGCCGTCATCGACGAGGACACCGCCCTGGCCGCCGCCGCCCACCTGCGGACCGGGGGCGAGGAGGTGCGCTGGGAGGACGGGGACCTCGTGGCCCGCCGCGTCACCCGGCTCGGTGCGATCGAGCTGGCCTCACGCCCTCTGCGCGACCCCGACCCGGCAGCGGTCCGGGCCGCCCTGCTCGACGGGCTGCACGCGGAGGGCCTGGGCGTGTTGCACTGGTCCCCGGACGCGTCGGCGCTGCGGGCCCGCCTCGGGTTCCTGCACCGCACCCTGGGCGGCGCGTGGCCCGACGTGGCCGACGACGCGGCGCTGCTGGAGCGGGCCGACGACTGGCTGGAGCCGGAGCTGTCGCGGGCCCGCCGCCGCGCCGACCTGGCCCGGATCGACGCGGGCCAGGCCCTGAACCGGCTGCTGCCGTGGGCCACCGGCGAGGCCGCCCGGCTCGACGAGCTGGCCCCGGAGCGGATCGAGGTGCCCAGCGGTTCCCGGATCCGCGTGGACTACGCGGCCGAGCAGCCCGTCCTCGCGGTCAAGCTCCAGGAGCTGTTCGGGCTGGCCGAGACCCCGCGCGTGGCCGGGGTGCCGGTCCTGGTCCACCTGCTGTCGCCGGCCGGGCGGCCCGCCGCCGTCACGGCCGACCTGGCCTCCTTCTGGCAGGGCGGCTACCGGGCGGTCCGCGCCGAGCTGCGCGGCCGCTACCCCAGGCACCCGTGGCCCGAGGACCCGGCGACCGCGGAGCCGACCCGGCACACCAACGCCCGGCTCAGGCGCTGACCCCGTCCTCCCGCCCGCGGCCGCGGGCCTCCAGCCAGAGGGCCGCGGCGAGCAGGGCCAGGCCGGCCGCCGCGAGGCCGGCCGGGGCGTACGTGTGGAGCGCGAGGACCTTCGTACGGTTCGAGGCGACCAGATCGAAGGTGTACTTCGCGTAGTCGGGCCGGATCGTGACGTGCCCGGCGAAGGCGGTGAGCCTGCCTTCTGGTGCGCTCGCCGCGATGCCGCCGCGCATCTCCTGCTGGATGTCCTGCTCGGCGTTGACGGGGGCGCCGGTGACCGGGTCGACCCAGAAGCGGGCCTTGACCGTGTACCAGAGGGTGGTGCCGGTGGCCTGCTCGATCGTCGCCGGGTCGATGCCCTCGATGGGCATCTTCTTCGGCATGGGCACCTTGGTCCAGGGGACGGTCTGCTCGAAGTAGTAGACCTCCATGCCCCGGTAGGTACGCGGTCCGACGTAGTGGATCGGTGAGGAGGTGCGGGTCTGCGCGTCGAAGTAGAGGTAGTCGCGGGGTTCGGTGAAGAACGGCCACTTGAACTCGATGCCCTCGCGCTTGACCGGGTCCCCGTCGACCATCTCGCCGGTCGCGTGCACCGGGTCCTGGGTGTGGGCGTCGAAGAGGTAGCGCTCGGGGATCCGGGAGACCATCTTGCCGTCCGGCCCGATGATGTAGGTCAGGGTGTCCCAGACGACGACGTCCTTGCCCGCGTCGGCCTCGACCTCCCGGGACGCCTCGACGTTGCCCTTGAGGGTCTGGACGATGGTGACCTTGTCGACCTTCTTCGGCTGCATGCCGCCCGCGTAGTCGAGGAGGGTCGCGTCCTTGGCCTCCAGGACCATCTCCTGGTACTGGCCCGGCGGGATCTTGGCGAGCCTGGGGTACGCGTACCAGCGCAGCAGCGGTGCGAGGGCTGCGCAGAACACGGCGAGGGCAAGCAGGACGAGACTCGCTCTGCGTCGCACGGCCGGCCTCCTCTACTTTCCGGGCGCGGCGGGCGCGGTGGTGAGCAGGGGCTTGGGGGAGGTCGTGCCCTCCGGCGCCCCGAACGCCGTGACGGCGAGGACGAGGGCCAGCGCGGCGGCCAGCCCGATGGCGGCGGCGACGAGTGCGCGCATGCCGGGGCCTCCGTTATCTGATGGGGCGTCAGGGAGGCGTACCGTAGCAACGCGGGGGCGAGATGAGAACCGTCTGGAACTGCACCGGAAGAAGGCCCGTCCCGCCCGGGCGGCAGGCGGGACGGGCCTGTGGCCCACGGCGGGCGGCGGGAGGCGGGCCCTACGGGGTTCGCGAGGGGAGCGCGCTCGGGGTGGGGCTCGCCTTGGGCGAGGCCGGGGCCGAGGGCGTCGCCGAGGGGGAAGCCGACGCGGAGGGGGTGGGCTTGGGGGTCGGCGTGGGGGTCGAGGTCGGGGTCGGGGTAGGAGTCGGCGTCGGGGTAGGAGTCGGCGTCGGCGTCGGCGTCGGGGTAGGCGTCGGGGTAGGCGTCGGGGTAGGAGTCGGCGTCGGTGTAGGCGTCGGCGTGGGCTTCGGCGTCGGGGTAGGAGCCGGTGTAGGCGTCGGCTTCGGCGTCGGGCTCGGGGTGGGGGTAGGAGTCGGCGTGGGGGTGGGCGTCGGCTTCGGGCCCGTCGGCTGCCCCGTGCCCGTACCCGTACCGCCCCCGCCACCGGCCCCCGTGCCGCCACCGCCACCGCCGCCGGAACCACCCGCGTCCGGGACCTCGTGCGTGCCCTGGAGGTAGTACGCGTACCAGGACCGCACCGTCCTCAGGTACTCGCCGGACTGGTTGTAGGAGAGCACCGCCCGGTCCAGGCCCGCGCCGGTCCGCAGGTCACGGCTCCCCGCGCACAGGTAGCGGCCGGCCGCCAGGGCCGCGTCGTGGACGTTGTTCGGGTCGCGCCGTCCGTCGCCGTTCGCGTCCTGCCCCCAGGCCGCCCAGGTGGACGGGATGAACTGCATCGGTCCGACGGCCCGGTCGTACCGGGCGTCGCCGTCGTAGGCCCCGCCGTCCGTGTCGGAGATGTTCGCGAAGCCGTTGCCGTCGAGCACCGGCCCCAGGATGGGCCGCAGCGTGGTTCCGGCGGCGTCGACCTGCCCGCCGCGCGCCTGGCCCGACTCGACCTTGCCGATCGCCGCGAGCAGCTGCCAGCGCAGCCCGCAGCCGGGGTCGCTCTCCCCCACCTTCTGCTCGGCCCCCCGGTACGCGGCGAGCACGCTCGCGGGGATCCCCTGCGCGCCCTCCGACCCCCCCTGCAGCACGGCCTGCAAGGACACCGGACCGGCCGCGGCGTCAGGCGCCGGATCGGGGGTGGGCCGGGAGGCCGCCTGCTCGCCCTCCGGCAGCAGCACGGCCGGGGGCTGCGGGCTGAGCAGCGGCGGGAGTTCGGTGAAGTAGGAGGAGTCGCCCCCGGAACCGCCCGAGCCGCCCGCCACCGGAAGGGACTGCGCGCCGGCGGCCTCCCCGGCCGCGGCCAGCCGGTCCGCGAGCCCGGCGGCCGGGCCCTGCGAGGCCGTCATCGCGGCGGCGGCCAGAGCCGAGACCAGAGCGGCGGCCGCACCCCTGCGCAGGCCGCGTCCGACTATTCGTGCCGACATGAGCGGGACCCCTCCCCTAGACGTCCGCGTGACCCTACGTCAACTCCCTGCACACGGCACGCAATGCGGCCCGGAAATTCACCGGATCCCCACGTCCCTGCGCAGGTCACGCATACTGTCCCGACGACCGGGACCCAGGAGACGCGTCATGCCGTTCACTCTCAGCCATGCGGCCGCGGTACTTCCGGCCATCCGCCGGACCGGCCGGGCCCGGGGGCCGCTCGTGGCCTCGGCCCTGGTGCTGGGGTCCTTCGCGCCGGACACCTTCTTCTTCGCGGACGCCGTCGTCCAGGGCCTCATGGGCTACGGCACGTTCGCGCATTCGCTGCCGGGCGTGCTCACCGTGGACGCCGCCCTGACGGCCGTCCTCGCCGGGTGCTGGCTCCTGTTGCGCGAGCCGCTGGTGGCGCTGCTGCCGCGGGGCTGGCGGGGCAGGGCGTACGCGTTCGTACGCGGCGCGTCCTGGCGGGAGCGCCGACCGCCCGCGCTGGCGCTGTGGTTCTACCTGTCGGCGGTGACCGGCTCGCTCACCCACGTGGTGTGGGACAGCTTCACGCACCCGGACCGCTGGGGGACGAACGCGCTGCCGCGGCTGGGCGAACCCTTCGCCTTCGGCCTGCCCCTCTACTCCTTCGTCCAGTACGGCACTTCGGCGATCGCCGCCGGTGTGCTGCTCTGGTTCACCGCGACCGCGCTGCGCCGGCTGCCGGCCGCGCCCGTGCCGCCGTCGGTGCCGGTGCTCGGCCGCGCGGTGACGCTGTGGGCGTCCGCGCTGGTGGCCGTGTGCGTGGCGGTGGGGGTCACGCTGCGGGTGCTGCGCTTCTTCACGTTCTTCGACCGGATCCGCACGCCGCTCGACATCATCCCGACCGTCTGTTTCGGCGCGGGCGGCGGCCTGGCCGTCGGACTGCTGCTCTACGGGGTCCTCGTCCGCCTCCTGCAGCGCCGCGACCGCCACCGCGGCCGCGGCCGGGAGGACGGCGACCGCACCGGCCCGGACGCGCGGAYGCCCGTCCCCACCGCCTAGGCGGGGACGGGCGCCGACGCGGCCACGACGGGTCAGTGCGCGGCGGACTCCCAGTCCGTGCCGACGCCCACGGACACGTCGAGCGGAGCCCGCAGTTCGACGGCGGCGGCCATCTCGCGGCGCACCAGCTCCTCGACCCGCTCGCGCTCGCCGGGGGCGATCTCCAGCACGATTTCGTCGTGGACCTGGAGCAGCATCCGCGAGGTCAGCCCGGCCTCGGCCAGGGCCTTGTCCACGCGCAGCATGGCGACCTTGACGATGTCGGCGGCGGTGCCCTGGATGGGGGCGTTGAGCGCCATCCGCTCGGCGGCCTCGCGGCGCTGGCGGTTGTCGCTGTTGAGGTCGGGCAGGTAGCGGCGGCGCCCGAACACGGTCGCCGTGTACCCGGTCGCCCGGGCCTCGTCCACCACGCGCTGGAGGTAGTCGCGCACCCCGCCGAACCGCTCGAAGAAGGTGTCCATGAGACCGCGCGCCTCGGCGGGCTCGATGTTCAGCTGCTGGGCGAGACCGAAGGCGGACAGCCCGTACGCCAGACCGTAGGACATGGCCTTGATCTTGCGGCGCATCTCGGCGTCGACGGCGGAGCGCTCCACCCCGAACACCTGGGAGGCGACGGTGGTGTGCAGGTCCTCGCCCGACAGGAACGCCTCGATGAGGCCCTCGTCCTCGGAGAGGTGGGCCATGACGCGCAGCTCGATCTGGCTGTAGTCGGCCGTCATCAGGGACTCGAAGCCCTCGCCGACGACGAAGCCGCGGCGGATGGCGCGGCCCTCGTCGGTGCGCACCGGCACGTTCTGCAGGTTGGGGTCGGTGGAGGAGAGCCGTCCGGTCGCGGCGACGGTCTGGCTGAAGCTGGTGTGCACCCGGCCGTCGGCGGCGATCGCCTTGACCAGGCCCTCCACGGTGACGCGCAGCTTGGCCTGCTCCCGGTGCCGGAGCATGATCACCGGGAGTTCGTGGTCGGTCTGCGTGGCCAGCCAGGCGAGCGCGTCCGCGTCCGTCGTGTAGCCGGTCTTCGTCTTCTTCGTCTTCGGCAGGTCCAGCTCGCCGAAGAACACCTCCTGGAGCTGCTTGGGCGAGCCGAGGTTGAACTCGTGGCCCACCGTCGCGTGCGCCTCCTTCACCGCCTGCTGCACGGCCGCGGCGAACTGCTGCTCCATGCCCTCCAGGTGGTCGCGGTCGGCGGCGATGCCCGCCCGCTCCAGCCGGGCCAGCAGCTGCGAGGTGGGCAGCTCCATCTCGTGGAGCAGCTCGACGGCGCCGACCTCGGGCAGCTTCGCGGTGAAGGCGTCACCGAGGTCGAGGACGGCGCGGGCCTGCGCCATCAGGGCGTCGGCCTCGGCGGTCTCGTCGGCGCCGAAGGCCAGCTGGCCGTCGGCCGCCGGGGGCTGGAGCTCGCGGCCCAGGTACTCGACGGACAGCACGTCCAGCGCGAAGGACCGCCGGCCCGGCTTGACCAGGTACGCGGCGAGCGCGGTGTCCATGGTGACCCCGGCCAGGGCCCAGCCGTGCTCCGGGAAGACCCGCATCAGGCCCTTGGCGTTGTGCACGACCTTGGGGCGGTCCGCGTCGGCGGCCCAGGCGGCGAAGGCCTTGTCGTCGGCCTCGTCCAGGGCGGACGGGTCGAACCAGGCGGCCGCCCCGCCGGCCGCGGCCAGCGCGATCTCGGAGACGTTGCCCTGGCCCAGGCCCCAGCTGTCGACGGTGGAGACGCCGAGCGGGCCGTCGGCGTGCGCCGCGAGCCACGGCGCGAGCTCGCCGGCGCCCAGCACGGACCCGTCCAGCTCGACCCCGGCCGCCGGAGCGGGTGCCTCCTCCTCGGCCGCGCCCGGGTCCACGGCCAGCAGCCGCTCGCGCAGCGAGGCGTTGCGGATCTCCAGCACGTCCAGCACCCCGGTGACCGCGGACCGGTCGTAGGGGGCGCGCTCCAGGTCGACGGGGGTCTTCGGCAGCTCCACGTCCTTGACCATCTCGGTCAGGACCCGGTTGAGCTTCACGGCCTCCAGGTGGTCCCGGAAGTTCTGCCCGGCCTTGCCCTTGACCTCGTCGGCGCGCTCCACCAGCTCCGCGAACGACCCGAACTGGGTGATCCACTTCGCGGCGGTCCTCTCGCCGACGCCCGGGATGCCGGGCAGGTTGTCGGACGGGTCGCCGCGCAGCGCCGCGAAGTCCGGGTACTGCTGCGGGGTGAGACCGTACTTCTCCTCGACCTTCTCCGGGGTGAACCGGGTCAGCTCGGAGACGCCCTTGGTCGGGTACAGCACGGTGGTGCGCTCGGACACCAGCTGGAAGGAGTCCCGGTCGCCGGTGACGATCAGCACGTCGAAGCCCGCGGCCTCGGCCTGGGTGGCGAGCGTCGCGATCACGTCGTCGGCCTCGAAGCCGTCGACCGCGAACCGCGGCACCTTCATCGCGTCGAGCAGCTCGCCGATCAGCTCGACCTGCCCCTTGAACTCGTCGGGGGTCTTGGAACGGTTCGCCTTGTACTCGGGGTACTCCGTCGAGCGCCACGTCTTGCGGGACACGTCGAACGCCACCGCGAAGTGCGTGGGCGCCTCGTCGCGCAGCGTGTTCGCCAGCATCGACGCGAAGCCGTAGATGGCGTTGGTCGGCTGGCCCGTCGCGGTCGTGAAGTTCTCCGCGGGCAGCGCGAAGAACGCCCGGTACGCCAGGGAGTGCCCGTCCATGAGCATGAGGCGGGGGCGGTCCGCTGCGGTCGGCTGGTCGGTCTTCTTCGATGCTGAATCTGCCACGCCCCCGATCCTAGGGCTCCCCACCGACAATTCCGGCGCGGGTGACCGGCCGCCCATCCCCTTCCCCCCTCGCCCGTGCAAGGATCTGGCGACGCTGCAGCACGTGCCGCGTCCGTACGTACGCTCGAAGGAGAGCGCGATGGCGACCAAGCCGCCCACAGGCGACCCCGTGCAGGACGCACCCCAGGTCACCCCGCCCCAGCACGCGGCCGCCGGCCTCCCGGCGATCGGACACACCCTCAAGATCGCGCACGCGCAGATGGGCCTGACCCGCACCGCCCGCACCCTCCTCAAGGTCAACCAGAAGGACGGGTTCGACTGCCCCGGCTGCGCCTGGCCCGAGGGTGACAAGCGGCACACCGCCGAGTTCTGCGAGAACGGCGCCAAGGCCGTGGCCGAGGAGGCCACGCTGCGCCGGGTCACCCCGGCGTTCTTCGCCGAGCACCCCCTCGCCGACCTCGCGACCCGCTCCGGGTACTGGCTGGGCCAGCAGGGCCGCATCACCGAACCGATGTACCTCCCCGAAGGCGGCGACCGCTACGAGCCGGTGAGCTGGGAGCGGGCCTTCGAGGTCATCGCCGAGGAACTGCGCGCCCTGTCCTCCCCCGACGAGGCCGTCTTCTACACCTCCGGCCGCACCAGCAACGAGGCGGCGTTCCTCTTCCAGCTCTTCGCCCGCGAGTTCGGCACCAACAACCTGCCGGACTGCTCGAACATGTGCCACGAGTCCTCCGGCTCCGCCCTGAACGAGACCATCGGCATCGGCAAGGGCAGCGTCTCCCTCGAAGACCTCCACCAGGCCGAACTGATCATCGTCGCCGGACAGAACCCGGGCACCAACCACCCCCGCATGCTCTCCGCCCTGGAGAAGGCCAAGACCGCCGGCGCGAAGATCATCTCGGTGAACCCGCTGCCCGAGGCCGGCACCGAACGCTTCAAGAACCCCCAGAACCCCCTCGGCATGCTCAAGGGCACCGCCCTGACCGACCTCTTCCTCCAGATCCGCATCGGCGGGGACCAGGCCCTCTTCCGGCTCCTCAACAGGCTCGTCATCGAGACCGAGGGCGCCACCGACGAGGCCTTCATCGCCGAGCACACCCACGGCTACGAGGAGCTCGCCGCCACCGCCCGCAAGGCCGACTGGGACGAGACCCTCACCGCCACCGGCCTCACCCGCCCCGAGATCGAACGCGCCCTGGCCATGATCCTGGCCTCGAAGCGCACCATCGTCTGCTGGGCCATGGGCCTCACCCAGCACAAGCACGCCGTCGCCACCATCCGCGAGGTCGTCAACCTCCTCCTGCTCCGCGGCGACATCGGCCGCCCCGGCGCCGGCGTCTGCCCCGTCCGCGGCCACTCCAACGTCCAGGGCGACCGCACCATGGGGATCTTCGAGCGCCCCGCACCCGCCTTCCTCGACGCCCTCGACCGCGAATTCGCCATCACCTCGCCGCGCGCCCACGGCTTCGACGTCGTCCGCTCCATCCAGGCCCTGCGCGACGGCGAGGCCAAGGTCTTCTTCGCCATGGGCGGCAACTTCGTCGGCGCCACCCCCGACACCGACGTCACCGAGGCCGCGGTCCGCCGCGCCTCCCTCACCGTGCACGTCTCCACCAAGCTCAACCGCTCCCACGCGGTCACCGGCCGGCGCGCCCTGATCCTGCCCACCCTCGGCCGCACCGACAAGGACGTCCAGGCCACCGGCAAGCAGTTCGTCACGGTCGAGGACTCCATGGGCATGGTCCACGCCTCCCGCGGCAACCTCGCCCCCGCCTCCCCCCGGCTGCTCTCCGAACCCGCCATCGTGGCCCGCATGGCCCGCGCCGTCCTCGGCGACGCCTCCGCCACCCCCTGGGAGGAGTTCGAACGCGACTACGCCGCCATCCGCGACCGCATCGCCCGCGTCGTCCCCGGCTTCGAGGACTTCAACGCCCGCGTCGCCCACCCCGGCGGCTTCCGGCTGCCGCACGCCCCCCGCGACGAACGCCGCTTCCCCACCAAGACCGGCAAGGCCAACTTCACCGCCGCCCCCGTCGAGTACCCGCGCGTCCCCGCCGGCCGCCTGCTCCTGCAGACCCTGCGCAGCCACGACCAGTACAACACCACCATCTACGGCCTCGACGACCGCTACCGCGGCATCACCGGCGGCCGCCGCGTCGTCATGGTCCACCCCGACGACGCCGCCGAGCTGAACCTGCCCGACGGCTCCTACACCGACCTCGTCAGCGAATGGAACGACGGCGTCGAACGCCGCGCCCCCGGCTTCCGCGTCGTGCACTACCCCACCGCCCGGGGCTGCGCCGCCGCGTACTACCCCGAGACCAACGTCCTGGTCCCCCTCGACTCCACCGCCGACACCAGCAACACCCCCGCCAGCAAGTCCGTCGTCGTGCGCTTCGAACCGGCCTGATAGAACGGCACCGCACACATCGGTTAACGATCGTTGACGAACGGAGCAGGCCCATGGGCGAGCAGCACGCCGTGAAGTTCCCGCAGGAAGTCCTCGACGAGTACGCCGCCCTGGGCATAGACCTGCCCGCGCTGTTCTCGGCGGGCGCCCTCGGGATCCGGATGGACATCCGCATCCTGGAGGCCTCCGCCGAGCGGGTCGTCGCCACCATGCCCGTCGAGGGCAACACCCAGCCCTACGGACTCCTGCACGGCGGCGCCTCCGCCGTCCTGGCCGAGACCCTCGGCTCCGTCGGCGCGATGATGCACGGCGGCATCAAGAAGGTCGCCGTCGGCGTGGACCTGAACTGCACCCACCACCGCGGCGTCCGCTCCGGCCTGGTCACCGGCGTGGCCACCCCCGTCCACCGGGGCCGTTCCACCGCCACCTACGAGATCGTCATCTCCGACGAACAGGACCGCCGCGTCTGCACCGCCCGCCTCACCTGCCTGCTGCGCGACACGGACTCTTAACAACAGGGCCGATACGGGCAGTTGTGCCGCCACCGGCGCCGGTCTAGCGTTCCCGCATGGGATCGGGACCGGCGCCGCCGGGCGCCACGACCGCGCGAACACTCACACGGACGGCCCTTCCGGCCGCCCCCCTCCCCGGCCGCGCCGAACGCCACCGCGCGGGCGCCCCGACCGGCGGGCCCCGGCGGTGAGCGGCGGCATCGGGCCCGTGGAGCCCGGGGAGGGCACGAG
>NZ_JBFRER010000178.1:0-10667 GCF_052114405.1 Streptomyces sp. M-16
GACGGGTTCAGCAGCTACGACCGGAAGATCCCGATCATCGCGACCGGCCTGCGCAACCTGCGCGCCCACGGCCCGGGCGGCCCGGTCTTCCTCCGCTTCGGCCGCACCCACATGCAGCCGCTCCACGACGCGATCGGCAACCCCCGCCGCGATGCCGTCCTCACCCTCCGAGCGGAGCGGGCGCGAGCACAGCAGGAGGAGTACCAGGAGCAGCTGCGCCGCGCGGCCGAGCAGAAGAGGGCCGAGCACGAGGCCGCCCGCCCTGCCTGCGCCAGCTGCGGGACGGAGTTCGACAACGACCGATGGGAGAACACCCGCCTCTCGCCGACGCCGGGCAACCGGTGGCACCCGACGCTGTGCGAGCCGTGCGAGGACAAGAGGGTCGCGGCCGCGGACCAGGCCGAGCGCGACCGCCTGGAGCAGGAAGCCGCCGCGACCGCCGAGAAGGCCCGCGGCTGGCGCTCCCGCTTCCGCCCTGGGCAAGCCTCCTGAGAGCTGGGCAAAGCCTGCTACCGACAGCGTGGGCAAGCCCAAGGCGGCTCTGGGCAAGCCCCCGCTGTCGGTGGCAGCTGGGGGCTTGCCCAGGTGGACAGGGTTGAGGAGTTGCTGCACCGCCGGGTCTATGGACGAGGCCACGAACATCTCCGGCCCGGCCGTCGTGCTGTCGCTAGTTCGTTCGGTGGGTTGCGCGGGTGGTGTGTGAGGGCAGCTGGTCCTGGCTTCGGGGGATAGGACCGGGGCGGGGTCGGCTCGGGAACGGCCTCGCGAGGGATGCGCCCGTTTCAACGACGCCGGCTCAGTGCGGCAATGCCGCCATGCGGGGGAAAGCTGGGCGGGTCTTACCGGGGCAGGACGGCGCGTACGGTCTTGCCGCCGGACGGCCAGCGGGTGACCGACGTGGCACGGGCGAGGCGGTTGACCATGGGCCAGCCGAAACCCCCGGTGCCGCCGTTCAGATCGGGGGTGCGCATCCGCGGCGTCTGCGGGCTGGTGTCATGGACGGCCACCTCGATGCTGTCCGGGTGCGCGGTCAGGGCCAGGGCGAAGGTGCCGCCTGCATGGCGCAGGGCGTTGGTGACGAGTTCCGAGACGACCAGGACCACCGTGTCGGCGGTCTCAGCTGCGAGCGGGCGTACGAGACGGTCGAGGAAGTCCCGGGTGCTCTCGCGGGCGCCGGCGACGGAGGCAGCGGAGCGAGCGGTTGCGAGGTTGACGCTCGTCGTGTCCATGAGGTTCACCCTGGTCTCTGGATCGTCAATGCCCGCTGGAGCCCGCGTGGTGCTTGTGCCCTGGGCTGTGGCGGGTAATCCAGTGACGCCCCCGGCGCCTGTCCGGGTCGTTGTTCGAGGCCGATTACCTGATCGGCGAACACGCGGAAATCTGTGTCGGCCGGAGTAGACATTGGGTGGTGGTGTGGTTATGGTTTCTCCCGTAGCCAAGAAGGACTGCAGGGCCTGGCAGAGACGAACTGCCGGGCAGTGGTGCCGCAGTACACGCAGTTGCAGTTCGCAGGACGGTGCGGTGACGGAGTTTCGAAGCCAGGGTTGTTGCAGGACGGCGACGGGACTGGTGACCGGACCGGGTGGCCCGCAGTGATCAGGGGCCGCCGTGAGTAGTACCGCAGTTGCAGTACCCGTAGGTGCAGTTGGCAGTACCCAGCAGTGAGATCAGTGAGTGGTACCTCGGTGAAGGCGTCGGCTGCGGGCGCGCGCACCGGGAGGTTCGGCAGTGGGGTTCTAAGCCAGAGCAGATGCAGGATGGGCGACGGGGCTGGCTGCCGAAGTGGCGCTGTGAGAGGCCACCAGCAGTACAAAGCGGTTCGCAGTAGAGGCAGTACCAGCAGTTCGCAGTTCCCGTTTGGTGAGTGATTGATCCAGAGGGAAGAACGGAGGAGCCGAGCGCCATCAGGATCGCCCGGGCGAGCAGTACGGAGCCCGGGTACCGCAGGACATCGATAGTGAGGTGGTCTCCGGTCACGCATCCGCGATCCCCGCACCCCCGACAGCATCCAGGTCGGGTAGGCGGAAACAGAAGGCCGGCGCAGCATCAGGGCCGGCAGATGGTGTAGCAGTTCCTTCGGGGCCCGGGTGCCAGTACGGCACCCGGGCCCCTCCACGCGTTCCACAGAGAGGTGCAATGACAGCAGACGACACGTACGGCCGTCTCGATGACGACGACTACCCCGCCTACACCATGGGCCGGGCCGCCGAAATGCTCGGCACCACCCAAGGCTTCCTCCGCGCCATCGGCGAACACCGCCTCATCACCCCGCTCCGCTCCGCCGGCGGACACCGCCGCTACTCCCGCTACCAGCTGCGCATCGCCGCCCGCGCCCGGGAACTCGTCGACCAGGGCACCCCCATCGAGGCCGCCTGCCGCATCGTCATCCTCGAGGACCAGCTCGAAGAAGCCCAGCGCCTCAACGTCGGATACCGCCGCGCCGCCGAATCAGCGAATCCGACGGCCGCGGCCTGAGCGCCTGCCGGCCTTCAGCGGATATGCGCGCAACTGGCCAAGCCGCGACGTGTACAGCTTTGCTGTGGTGACAGCATGTGCGGACGTGTACCGTCTGCGTCAGCTGTCGTGGTTCGGAAGTTCCCTTTGCCCACGCCTCGGCGTGGGCGTTTTGCTGTGCTGTGCCGCAGGAACCAGGGCGATCACCTCCGCCTTCCGCATGTCGTGGGAGGCGTTCATCGGCTGGAAGGCATGAGACATGGCTACGGGAACTGTGAAGTGGTTCAACGCGGAGAAGGGCTTCGGCTTCATCGCCCAGGACGGCGGCGGCCCCGACGTCTTCGCCCACTACTCCGCGATCAACTCCTCGGGCTTCCGTGAGCTGCAGGAGGGCCAGGCCGTGACGTTCGACGTCACCCAGGGCCAGAAGGGCCCCCAGGCGGAGAACATCACCCCCGCCTGACCCCGGATACGGCAATGGCCGCACGGAGGACTCCGTGCGGCCATTGCCGGCAACCCGCAGAGTCATCGGCTGAGCTTGACATCGGGTGGCGCCAGGCCCGCACCACGCTGCTCGAGGCCGTCGCACGCCACCATCACGCTCACCTGCTCGCCGCCATCGTCGAGCTTGGCGGGTGGCTGGAGCTCTCAGCTACCTGTAACGGGCGCTTCAGGGGCGCGGTCACCCCAGAAGGCTGCGCGGTCAGCGCCGGCCGCCGCCGATGCGGCGGTCGTCGGCCAGTGCGGTAAGCGGGCCGAACTCGAGGGCAAGCTGGTTCCACGTCAGAACCTCGCCACAGCGGGCCGGGAACTCCTTCGGGTTGAACTCGGGCATGGTCCAGGTGCCAGTGCCCCGGTCCCGCAGCCACAGGTCCCCGTCACCGTCGACCACGGTCGGCGGGACCGGTACGGGCTCGGCCTGATCGGTGGGCTCCCAGGTGATCCGGCCCGGGTGGGAAACGCGGCGCAGCTCGGTGGTGGCCAGCCGCGCGGCCAAGTCACGGGTGGACTCTTCGGCGTCCCTGACCGACGCGAGTCGGAATGCGTCGTCAAGTACGGGCAGGGCTGGATTCTTACTGCGCTTTGAACTCATACGCTGACTACCTCCGGTGGGGGGCGTCACATCCGTTATGGCACCCCGTAGAGGAACACGGTATCCGAGGCGGGAGCCGGGCCGGCTACGACCACTGTCCAGGTGGAGGCGCTGGCACACCGGGCGGTGGGGCTGGGTGGTGGAGCATGGTCCTGGACGTGGCGCAACCCGTGGTGGTAGCGCTCAGATATGGCGGTCCGGGTCTGAGAAGGTGAGGCCGCCGGGGCGAGCGGACGTCGGGCCGGGGCGGGTGCCTTTCAGGTGCCGTGGTCCATCCGGTGTGTGCGGTGATGATGCGTCGTGCCCGTTCCGGCGGCCGGCCGAGCGGTCGACCGGGGAGGATCGGGCGGGCCGGAGGGCATCAGGCTTGTTCGGTGGGCCTGATCCACGGCTTGGCTGCGTAGGTGAGAGCGGGCTCTGGTCCACTTCTTGTGGTTGCGTACGCAGCGTGACGGTTGGCCGTCGTTCAACGGCGTTTGAGGTCGCCCGAAAATCGACCCGCTGGAGGGTTATGGCGTCGAAAGTTCTGCGCCGTGAACAACGTGCGGCCGCAGCTGGAAGAGCTGCTGTTCTGGTCGGTGGAGAACATGTCAGTGGAGTCGGTCGACGTGGCTGACGCTGTCGTGAGAGTGCAAGCCCGGTCCACGGCCCGGCGGGCGGCCTGTCCGGGCTGCGGGTGTTGGTCGAGTCGAATGCACGGCTCCTACCTGCGGTTTCCCCGTGATCTGCCCACGGCTGGCAGGTTTGTCGTGGTGTCGTTACGGGTGCGCCGGTTCGTATGCGCGGAGGGCTCCTGCCGGCGCAGGACGTTCGCCGAGCAGGTGCCCGGGCTAACACGCCGGTTCGGTCGGCGAACGGAGCGGCTGCGATCGACGCTGGTCTCTGTTGGCCTCGCGCTGGCGGGACGGGCCGGCGCCCGGATGGCAGATGCTTTCGGGGTGCCCGTGAGCCGGAATACCCTGCTGAGGCTGATCACCTCGCTGCCGGATCCGCCCACCGCCACGCCCCGCGTGGTCGGAGTCGACGAATACGCTCAGCGCAAAGGCCGGATCTACGGAACCGTGCTCGTCGATGTCGAGACGCGCCGCCCCGTGGACCTCCTGCCGGACCGGGCGGCGGACACCCTCGCGGCCTGGCTGTCCGAGCGGCCCGGGATCGAGATCATCTGCCGGGACCGTGCCCTCTTCTATGCCGAAGGCGCCACCCGCGGCGCCCCGCAAGCTCTCCAGGTCGCCGACAGATGGCACCTCTGGCACAACCTCGGCGAAGCTGCGGAGAAGTGTGTCTACCGGCACCGAGCTTGCCTGCGGCCCGCACTGTCACCACTGGAGGAGCCGCAGCTGGCGCCGGAAGGGACCGGGGTGTCGCCCTGGCCGACCGGCCACCGGTTCGCCGAACGCACTCGCGCCAAGCATGCAACCGTCCACGCGCTGCTGGCCGCCGGCCACAGCAAGCGGTCCATCGCTCGGCAGCTCGGCATGGGCCTCAACACCGTTCTCCGCTTCTCCCGCGCCACCGAGCCGGAGCAGTTGTTCACCGGCCAGTGGCAAAGTCGCCCCACCAAGCTCGATGCCTTCAAGCCCTACCTCGACCAGCGATGGCAGGAGGGCTGCACCAACGCCTGGAAACTGTGGGAGGAGATCAAGAAGCAGGGTTACCCGGACGGCTATGGCAACGTTCGGGCCTACGTCAGCCGGAATCTACGCGGCAAGCCCCAGCCGGTCGGCCCCCGGCCGCCATCCGCCCGCGCCGTCACCCGCTGGATCCTCACCCACCCCGACGCCCTGGCCGAGGGTGACCGGCTCCAGCTCAAGGCAGTGCTGGCCAACTGTCCCGAACTGGACGCACTCGCCGGGCACGTCCGTTCCTTCGCACACATGCTGACCCAGCTGCAAGGCCATCAACTGCCGGCATGGATCGAGGCCGCGGCCACCGCCGGCCTGCCCAGTCTCCAGCGATTCGCCCGGCACCTGGAGCGCGACCTCGACGCCGTCACCGCCGGGCTCTCGCAGCCGTGGAACTCCGGAGTCGTCGAAGGCCATGTCAACCGGATCAAGATGCTGAAGCGCCAGATGTTCGGCCGCGCCGGCTTCGAACTCCTCCGCAAGCGCGTTCTGCTCTACACGTGACACCCGGGCATATCTCTGGTTCGTCGACGGCATAGCCTCGGCCTGTGACCCACAACCGTCGCCAGACCGAGCAGCCTCACCCAGCCGCGCTCCCTCCCTTTCAGGCGCTGCTGGACGGCACAAACTGGGCTTCGCTCGCCACCGCCTGCGGCACGGGTGAATCCCTGCCGGCGGCGCTGGCACTCCTGACCAGCCCTGACGCACTCATCAGGGAGTCCGCTCTCCAGGATGCGCTGGGACCCGTGACTCACCAGAACAGCATCTACGAGGCCACGGTGCCCGTGGCGCTCTACGTCGCGGCGATCCTCAACCATCCGGCCGTCACGGCAGGCGACGACAGTCAGGACGCCAAGACGTCGCCGAACCGTCCAACTCTCGTGCGGCTGCTCGAGTGGCTCGGCGACACCGCCTACGACGCAGACGACGAGTGCGTGGCCATTGGCGAACGTCTCTACGGTGAGAGATTTCTTGATGAGTACGAGGAGATGCGTGCGTTCCGGGACGCACGCCCGGCGATCTTCTCCGCTATTCGTGCCCTTTTCGGTCACGCCAACGCCGATGTGCGCCACACCGCCCTTGTCGCTGCCATCCCCCTCATCGAGCACCCCCTCCTCACCCAGCACCAGGCCGCTTTGGCCAGCCATGCCCGACGTCTACTGGCCACCAGCACTGACCGGCGTCACCGAGACCGCGTCCTGGACGCGCTGAAGGCTTGGGGTCACGACACCAGCGGCCTGGAGGACGCGTCCGACATTGCAGCCCGTGAGCACTACGCCCTCCTCAGAGCTGCACGTGCTTCATGGGAAGGCGGCTACAGCGAAGACCCGCCGTTCTGACTCAGGTCCAAACCACTCCGAATCATTCGCTGATCACCCTGCGTGGTCGCACCACAAGAAGTGGACCAGAGCCGGATCTCGGCGACAAAGCCAACAGCTCGCCGATGGAGGCGTGGCGGGGCCGCGTGACCATGTACGCGACGCCGTTGGCGATGTCCTCGGGGGCGAGGAACTCGACCACCCCGAGGAGAGGAGTGATCATCTCGTCCTGGATCACGGGCCTGTTGTGCAGGGCCAGTTCGGTGTACACACCACCCGGCTCCAGGACGCCGACGCGGACGTGCCGCTGGGTGACTTCCTGGCTCAGGGACTCGGTGAAGCCGTTCACCCCGAACTTGGTGAGGTTGTAGACGCCGAGACCGTTCATCGCGACGCGGCCAGCGACAGAGCTGATGTCGGCGACCCGGCGCGGCCCGTCCTCCGCGGCCTTGAGCAGGTGCGGGAGGGCGACGCGGGTGGTGTAGAGCAGGCCCTGGACATCAACGGCGATCATGCGCTCCCACTCCTCGGCGTCCGCGCCGACGACGGGACCCAGCAGCATCAGGCCGGCATTGTTCACCAGAGTGTCCAGCCGGCCGAAGCGCTCGACAGTCTGCTCCACTGCAGCCTCGGCTTGGATGCGGTCGGTGATGTCGGCTTCCACCACCGTCGCGGTGCCGCCAGCCTTCTCGATCCCGGCGGCGGGGCTGTCCAGACGGTCTTGCGACGGGCCACCACGTGCCCGGCGAGCTGGCCTCCACGCGGCGACGGCCTGTCGCACAGCGGCCAGACCCAAGTACGGTCTCTCGGGTTCGGAACCGCGGTGGGAGAGACAGTGATGGTCCGGTGCTGCACCGCCGAGCAGATGCGGCACCTCACGGACTCCGTCACCGAGATGGTCGATCGAGGCCGCGCGCTCAGACAGCTGTACGCCCACCAGGAGGAGCCCCCGCACCGCACCCGGTGCGCGATGACCAGCGGGCGCATCATCCCCAGCAGCCCCGCCCGCACCACGGGCGAGAGGCTGGCCGCTGAGCGCACCGTGATGCTGGGACCCCAGAGCACCCTGCTGCGGACGCTGCGCACCGACCGTGCGGTGCACTGCCGGTGGCAGTGCGGCGGTTGCTGGTACTTGACGGGCGCTCGTTGGCCTCGCGTCCCTGCCGGAGCGGCAGTGTCTGCTCCGGCAGGGGCGCGGGCATCATCGACCCGTGATGCGAGGCCTTCCGTAGTGTGTGGCCGGCTCAGTACCAGCCGATGATGTCCACGTCCATGCCAGGGTTCGGGCCGCTTCCCACAGGCTTGTCTGTGTCGTCGGTGAGTGTTTCGAAAGCGAGCTGCGGTTCGCCGGTTGCGCCGTTCGTCTTGAGGAACCAGCCGCTGCCGTTGTAGATCAGCGCCTTGGTTCCGTCTGGGCTGGTCGCCTGCCCGCCTCGCTCAGGGTGCACAGGGGCGGGCCGCTTGACGACCTTGCCGTCGGCTGTGAGGTCCCACAGGAGTTCGCTTCTGCCGCCGAAGAAACTTCCCTGCTCCAGGGTCGCTTCCTCGGTGAGCTGGTCGGGCGACGAGGGATCGGCCGAGTACACCTTCTCGTCATTGGCCAGGGCGAAGATCCTCTTGCCGTCAGCACTGAAGCGGGGCTGGCGGTAGGCGCGCTTACCGCCGTTGAAGGTGGGCTTGCCGCCGATCTTCACGCCCGGGGTCTCGTCGTACGCAGAGGTGATCATAGAGCCGGTGAAGCTGCCCACGAACAGGTCGCCGTCCTTGACCCAGGCGTGCCGCTTCCAGTCCGGCGAGAAGCTGTAGCGCTTCCACGGGTTCTTCTCGGAGTACTGCGGCAGCCACGTGCCGAAGGTTTGCTTACCCGTCGACGGATCGTAGAAGGCCAGCAGGGTGAGGTTGCCGCTGGTTAGTGAGCCGAGGCCCTTGGCGACTGGCGCGTCCAGCGCTTTCTTTCCGTCCGGCGTCGAAGTCGCCTGGGTGGACTGCGGCGCCTGTCCGGCTTGAGGCTTGTCCGCTGATCCTCCTACGCCGCAGGCGGCGACACCCATGGCTAACAGCGATACCACGGCGGCGGAGCGCAGCCCCGTTCGCCACGGCACGCCCGGCTTGTTTAATGAAAACATCATTCATTTCCTCCATCGTCTCGCGACCTTGTCTCGCCGCTTCGGCCCTTTAGTAGGACGCTTGAGGGTGGATTCCGACGCCTTCCCGCTCCAGGTGGCCGGATTCCTTATCCGGCCGCAGAACGCCGTGGTGCCGATGATGCGGACTGGAGCGGCGTCTCAGGCCGCCCTGCTTGCCTGTCTCCCATGTGGCGGGGAAACCTTGCTGGGTCATGCGGTCACGGGGCCGCGGGTAGCTCGGCGGTGGCGGATAGTGGGGCGTCCGATCAAGCGTGGACAGCGCCAGCCGCAGCAGGGCGGCGACAGCCCCAGGTCCCACGGCCATCGCCGCGAAGACGACGGGCATCCATCGAGGAGCGATCGCGTCGTTGTTCCTGTAGACCTCGGCGGCGTTGCTTGTCATGACCCCCGAGGGCCGCTCAGCACCCGATGCGAAAACCTCCGCGTGCTGCACTCCGTAGCAGGCCGCGAACGCGCTGGTCAGGATCGCGCGCACCGGACGATGTCGAGTCCAAAGGCGTCGCGCGGATGGGTTCCGCATGGGGACCAGGGCAAGCAGCAGCCGTGGAACAGCCAGAAAGACAAGAGCAGTCAGGGCCATCCATTCCCCAAATCCTCTTAGCTCCAAGGGAGTTGGCTATCCCTCATACTGCGCTAGTTGTCGTCGTGACTCATAGCGATGGGACACTGTATGTGGAGCAGCAGGTGGGCTTCGCCGCGCTCACCTCCCGCCTCCTGCGTATCGACCCGCCGCTGAGGCTGGAGTTCATCGCGCGCAGGAGGTCCTCGATGAGCAGGAAGCGGAAGGTGGGGCCGGTTGAGTTCAGGGCGTGTTGCCGGTGGGGACTGCTTTGCCGTTCATGACCCACAGACCGAGGTTGTGCCATTTCTGGGTCTGCGGTTGAAAGAGCTTGTTCTCGAGGGCCCGCTTGATGAGAACGCCGCCTGGGCGGCCGTCCGGGTACATGCCGACTGCGGAGATCTCCAGCTTCACGGGGACGGTACGGGGGCCCGAATAGACGGGGGTCACCTGGTAGCGCACGACCTGCCCGGCGTCCACGGCTGCCTTGACCTTGTCTTCCAGGGCCTTCATGTCGTTGGCGAATCCTTCGTCGCCCTTGACCTGAGCATTGGCGGCTCGGCTGCAGGTGACCAGATTGTCCAGATCTTCGCCACTGCCGGTGAGCTGCTTGCCGAGCAGGTGGCAATTGTTGATGCGTTGGGGAATGTTTTTGATGCGAAGGTAGCCGGCAGTGGCCGTTGCCCAGTTGTAGCCCGGAGGCCTGACCGCTGCCGTCGTCGGGGTTCCCCGCTTCGCGTGGGTCGTCAGGTAGGCCGTGTCGAGGCAGGCGTTCATGGCCGTGGCGCGGTATCCGTGTGCGGCGTCGCGCGTACCGAGGTCGAGCCAGCCTGCGCCGTTTCGCCGGCAGTCAGCCCGGTCGGGCTTGTTCACCGTGAAATCGTCAGCCAGGTCCTTCGCGTTCCTGTCCAAGATTTCACGCGCCTGGACCACGACGTTGCGGGCGGCGACGACCTCGCTGCGAAACTTGGGAAGACCTACGGCCACCGTCTTGATGGCGTCTTGCACCTTGTCCGCCTTGCGAACGGCAGTGATGACGGTGCTGAAGTTGGCGGCCGCCAGCAGGCACGGCTTTATTTTTTCCTTTCCGGGTGCGCTGAGGCACTTTTCGATGTCCTTGACGCCGAGGAGTTCGAGGAGGATTCCCGCCCCGTTCTGCGCGAGCCATTCCATGAGCTTCGTGTCGGCCAGGATGCTGGCCTGACGGTATTGCCGAACATAGTCGTCACCGCGCAACTCCCGCAGGGTGTCCTCGTCCCTCACCGCCTGCAGGGCCTCGGACGGGCCGCCCCGGTAGTGCCAGTTGTCTCCGCTGGTCCGTTCGAAGACCGTCGAGCGGTCGGGGGACAGGCCGTAGAGGTGTTCGTCGCTGACGGCGAAGGCGGCGCCGGGGGTGCCGATCTCGGTCCAGTGGTCGGGTGTGCCGTTGTACTGGTATAGGTGGCCGGTGTCGGGGCGGGTGGCGAACAG
>NZ_JBFRER010000179.1:0-10243 GCF_052114405.1 Streptomyces sp. M-16
ACCCCGGCCCCCGCACCCGGCCGCCGCGGCGACGGCCGCCGCGCACCCGGCTGCCCCGGACCAGGCCGCCCCGGCGACGGTCGCCCCGAACCAGGCCGCCCCGAACCAGGCCGCCCCGGCGACGACCGTCGCGGCCTGGGGCGGGCCGTCCCGGGGTCCTGTCCGCGGGACCGGGGAGTCCGTCCCGGCCCCGCACTCGGCCGAGGGCGCTCCCGGCCCCGCGGGGGCGCCTGCGGCCCCCGGGACCGCGGGGGTCCGGCCCCCGGGCGGAGCCACCCCGCCTGCCGCCCCGGCGACCGGCACCGGCCGGGCGCACCGGGACCAGCCCCAGCCCCAGGCCCCGGCCCCCGCCGCACCCGCGCCGCAGGCCCCCGACCCCGTGCCGCAGGCCCCCGCCGGGAACCTGCGGGCGCGGCTCACCTCCTTCGTCGGACGGGAGGGGGACATCCACGTGCTCGGGGAGGACCTCGCGCGGGCCCGGCTCGTCACGCTCCTCGGGCCCGGCGGGGCCGGCAAGACGCGGCTGTCCCAGGAGGCCGCCGAGTGGCACGCCCCCCGCTCCGGCGCCTGGCCCGACGGGGTGTGGCTCGTCGAGCTGGCGCCCGTGGACGACCCCGAGGACGTCGCCGAGGCCGCCCTCGCCGCGCTCGGCGCCCGTGAGACGAAGCTGCGCGGCGCCGCCGCCGAGGAACTGCGCGCGCTCACCGAGCGCGCCGGGGACGCCCCGCTCGACCGGCTCGCCGAACACTGCTCGCGCCGCCGGCTCCTGCTGCTCCTGGACAACTGCGAGCACGTCGTCGGCGCCGCCGCCGAACTCGCGGAACGGCTGCTGACCCACTGCCCCGGCGTACAGATCCTCGCCACCAGCCGCGAACCCCTCGGCGTGCCGGGCGAGTTCCTGCGCCCGGTCGAACCGCTGCCCGACCCCGTCGCGCTGTCGCTCCTCGACGACCGCGGGGCCGCCGTACGGCCGGGCTTCAGCACCGCCGACGACCCGGACGCCGCGTCCGAGATCTGCCGCCGCCTCGACGGCCTGCCGCTGGCCATCGAACTGGCCGCCGCACGGCTGCGGCTGCTCACCCCGCGCCAGATCGCCGACCGGCTCGACGACCGCTTCCGCCTCCTCACCGGCGGAGCCCGCACCGTCCTGCCCCGCCAGCAGACCCTGCGCGCGGTCGTCGACTGGTCCTGGGACCTCCTCGACGCCTCCGAACGGGCCGTCCTCGCCCGCCTGTCGGTCTTCGCCGGCGGCTGCGACCTGGCCGCCGCCGAAGCCGTCTGCGCCGAGCCGGAGGACACCCTCGACGTCGCCGACGTCCTCGGCTCCCTCGTCGACAAGTCCCTCGTCGTCGCCGAACCCGACGAGCGCGTCGACGGGATGCGCTACCGCCTCCTGGAGACCGTCGCCGAGTACGCGGCCGAGCGCCTCGACGGTTCCCCCGGCGACCGCCCCGCCACCGAGCGCCGTCACCTCGTCCACTACCGCGAACTCGCCCGCACCGCCGAGCCCCTGCTGCGCGGCCACGGCCAGCGCGCCGCCACCGAGCGGATCGCCACCGAGTACGAGAACATCCGTACCGCCCTGCGCTGCGCCGTCGCCGGCCGGGAAGCCGACGATGTGCTCTGCCTCGTCCACTCCCTGGGCTGGTACTGGCACATGCACGACCTGCGCACCGAGTCCCGCCACTGGACCGAAGCGGCCGCCGCCCTGGGCCCCGACCCCTTCGCGGCGCCCGTGACCCCCGCCGAGCCCGTGTACGAGCAGCTCGTGGCCTCGCCCCCGCCCTACTCCGGCGAGGCGCTGGCCGAGGCCTGGCGGGCCCTGCACCTGGTGCGGCTGGCCTCACGGGACCAGAGCAGCGCCGGCTGGGACGCCCCGGAGGTCCGCGCCCAGGTCGAAGGCGTCCTCGCCGCCTACCGTCCCGGACTCCCGCAGACCTGCCGCACCCCCGGCTCGCTGTGGATCTACGCCGTCATGATCACGGGCGATCCGGGGCTGCTCCAGCGCGTCGTCGACGAGACCGTCACCACCGCCCGCACGCTCGGCTACCGCTGGGAACTGGCCACCGCCCTCCAGCTCCGCGCCAACATCCTCGCCAACCGCGCCGACTGGGCGGGCGACGCCACCCGCGACGCCGAGGAGAGCCTGGCCCTCTTCCGTGAACTCGGCGACGCCTGGGGCTGCGCCGAGGCGCTCTCCGCGCGCGCCGAGGCCCTGGAGAAGCGCGGCGAGTTCGCCCTGGCCGGGCAGTGCTACCGCGAGGCGGTCGCCTACGCCGAACGCCTCGGCGCCAAGGCGCAGGTGACGGTCCTGCGGGTCAGGATGGCCGGCGTGCTCGCCGAGGGCGGCCGGATGGAGGAGGCCGAGGAACTCCTCGACGAGATCACCGCCACGGCGCAGGGCTACGGCAACGAGGCCGTGCCCGCCGCCCGGATGTTCCTCGCCGGCATCTTCGGCCGCACGGGCCGGATCCGCGAGGCGCGCGCACAGCTGCAGAGCCTGCGGGAGGAGTTCGCCTTCGGGGCGTTCGCCGTCTTCGACGGGTTCCTGCTGGGCACCATGGCCTGGCTCGACAACCAGGAGGGCCTGTACGCGGAGGCCCTCGAACGGCTGCGCCCGGCCATGGGGATGGTCCAGGACCCGATGGCCCGGCTGATGGCCCCGCACATGCCGGCGGTGTACCTGCTGATCGCCGCCCGTTCCCGGGTCTCGCTGGGCGGCTCCGGCGGCGCGTACGACGGCGCGCGGCTGATGGGGGCCTACCGGGCGCTGCTGCCGCCCGAGCACTTCTCCGTGGCCACCGAACGCCAGGACGCCGCCCGCACCGAGGAGCTGGCGCGGGCGGAGCTGGGGGACGCCGGGTACGAGGCCGCGTACGCCGAAGGCGGCGGCCTCACCCTGGAGGAGGCCACCGCCCTCATCTGATCCCCCGCCGTCCCCCGTGGGGTCCGTCCGGGACGCGATCCGAACGGACCGACCGGCCCGGATCAGGTCTTCTGGCGGAACTTGCGGACGGCCAGCGGCATGGTGACGGCGGTGAGGCCCACCGACCAGGCCAGGGTGATCCACACGGAGTTCCCGAGGGGGGTCCCGTTGATCAGGCCGCGGGCCGCGTCGGCCAGGTTCGAGAGCGGGTTGACGTCCGTGAAGCTCTGGAGCCAGCCCGGCATCGTCGTCGGCGGGGCGAAGATCGAGCTGCCGAACTGGAGCGGCATCAGCACCAGCATCGCCATGCCCTGCACGGCCTGGGCGGTCTTCATGGTGAGACCCAGCAGGATGAAGATCCACATCAGCGAGGCGCCGAAGACGGCCGACAGCCCGATGGCGAGGAACAGGTCCAGTACCGAGGACTTGATCGACAGCCCGAGCAGGAAGCCCATCCCGAGCAGGATCGTGATGGCGACCATCATCCGGCCGAGCTCGACCACGATCTTGGCGATGAGCACCGAGGACCGGGCGATCGGCATGGACCGGAACCGGTCCATCACGCCCTTCTTGAAGTCGTCGTTGACCCCGGTCCCGACGCCCATCGCGATGTTCATGCCCATCATCGCCATCAGGCCCGGGACCACGTAGTTGACGTACTCGCCCTGGTTGCCCTTGCCGGAGATCGCACCGCCGAAGACGAACACGAACAGCAGCGTGAAGATGATCGGCATGAACAGGACGTCGAACATCGACTCCGGATCCTGCTTGATCTGGAGGACGTTGCGGCGGGCCAGGGCGCCGATGTGCCGCAGGTTGCCCCGCAGGCCGATCCGGCTCTCGGCCGGGTGCGGCGGCCCGGCGGCCGGGGAGGCCGCCGGGGTGCTGGGCTTCGTCGTGGTTACGGTGCTCATGCCGCGACCTCCTCGGTCTGCTCGGTGGAAAGGGAGTCCTCGGCGGTGGGCTTCTTGCCGGTGATGGACAGGAAGACCTCGTCGAGGCTGGGCAGGTAGGTGCTGATGTCGGAGATGGCGTACCCGCGGGCCGCCAGCAGGCCGACGACGGCGGTCAGCTGCTCGTCGGCCAGGATCGGCACCAGCAGCGTCCCCTCGTCCGGGACGGCCTGGGAGCCGGCGACGCCGTCCAGCCCGGTCTCGGCGAGGGCGCGGGCCATGCCCGGCAGGTCGGCCGGATCGGCCGGCCGGATGCGCAGGGTGCGCCCGCCGACGCGCGCCTTCAGCTCGTCGACCTTCCCGCTGGCGATGACCTTGCCGCGGTCGATGACCGTCAGCTCGCTCGCGAGCTGCTCGGCCTCCTCCATGTACTGGGTGGTGAGCAGCACGGTGGCGCCCTCGGCGACCATCCGCTGCACCTCGTCCCACACCTCGTTGCGGGTACGGGGGTCCAGGCCGGTGGTCGGCTCGTCCAGGTAGAGCACGGCCGGGCGGCCGATCATCGAGGCCGCCAGGTCGAGGCGCCGGCGCATGCCGCCGGAGTAGTTCATCACGGCCTTCTTGGCGGCCTCGGTCAGGGAGAACCGCTCCAGCAGCTCGTCGGCGCGGGCCCGGGCGTCCTTGCGGGACAGGTCCAGCAGCCGCCCGATCATGTAGAGGTTCTCCCAGCCGGAGAGCTTCTCGTCGACCGAGGCGTACTGGCCGGTCAGGCCTATGGTGCGGCGCAGCTGCCGGGGCTGGCGGACCACGTCGTAGCCCGCGACCCGGGCGGTGCCGGCGTCCGGGACGATCAGGGTGGACAGGCAGCGGACCAGGGTGGTCTTGCCCGCCCCGTTGGGGCCGAGGACACCGAGGACGGTGCCTTCGCGCACGTCCAGGTCGACCCCGTCGAGGGCCTTGGTCTCGCCGTAGTGCTTGACCAGTCCCCGGACCTCCACGGCGTGGGGAGCGTTGTCGTTTCGCGTCATGTCCACCATGGGACCATCCGCCGCTGACAAAGCTCCGACAGCCGACCGACAGCCGACCGACGGCCGACCGACAGCCGACCGACGGCCGACCGACGGCCGACCGACAGCCGGTCGACGGCCGGTCGGCGGACAGCCGACGGCCCGCCGACGTCGTGTCGGCGGGCCCTCGTCCACCATCCGGCGGGGCCGCGCGACTCAGTGGAAGGCGTGCTCCGGCTGCGGGAACGTTCCGCCGACCACGTCCTCGGCGAAGGCCTTCGCCGCGTCCGTCATCGTGCTCCGCAGGTTCGCGTACTGCTTCACGAACTTCGGCATCTTCCCGCCGGTCAGGCCCATCATGTCGGTCCACACCAGCACCTGCGCGTCGCACTCCGACCCGGCGCCGATGCCGACGGTCGGGATGTGCAGGGACCGGGTGACCTCGGCGGCCAGCTCGGCCGGGACCAGCTCCAGGACCACCGCGAACGCACCCGCGTCCTGCGCTGCCTTGGCGTCGCGCAGCAGCTGGTGCGCGGCCTCGTCGCTGCGGCCCTGCACCCGGTAGCCCATGGCGTTCACGGACTGCGGGGTCAGGCCCAGGTGGGACATGACGGGGATGCCGGACTGCACGATCAGCTCGGTCTGGGCCAGCGACCGCTCGCCGCCCTCCAGCTTGACCGCGCCGACCCCGGCCTCCTTGACCAGCCGGGTCGCGCTGCGCAGGGCCTGCACGGCGCCTTCCTGGTACGAGCCGAAGGGCAGGTCGCCGACGATCAGGGCCCGGCTGGTGCCCCGTACGACGGCCGCCGACAGAAGGGTCATCTCGTCCATCGTCACGGGGACGGTGGTCTCGTAGCCGAGGTGACAGTTGCCCATCGAGTCACCGACGAGCATCACCGGGATGCCGGCCTCGTCGAAGACGGACGCCGTCATGGCGTCGTAGGCGGTGAGCATGGGCCACTTCTCGCCGCGCTCCTTGGCGAGGGCGAGGTCGCGGACGGTGATGCGCCGGGTGCCCGCACCCCCGTACAGGGTGGGGGAGGAGGCTTCGCGGGCAGGCGAAACGGCGTGCGTCATTGCAACTGCTCCTTGTGTCATCTCGAGGCGCCCTCACGGCGTCCCCGGACTCACCCACCATGGTGGCACCCTCGGCGCCGTGCGCGGAAGTGGCCGGGTTCCGACGCGCTGACCCGTACGTCACACTCCTGGCCCGCCTCCGGGCGCGCACGAGCCAATGTGCGCGTTTCGTGACAAGCGGAACCCTTGCCGCACGGCCGTTCGTCCTCCCGGTCGTACGGCCGCGAGGACGGCACTGAAGGCTCCGTGCATCGCCTAGGGTCAAGGGGCGGAGACGGAGCGCGAGCACGGCAGCGAGGACATGGCATGGCACAGGCGTACATGACGGAGACGGGGAACGGCGGCGCAGAGCCCGGACCCTCCGGATCCCGTCTCCGACGCCGACTGGCCGGACTGCGCCACGACCGGGGCATCTGGCGGCGCGGGATCGTCACCGCCGCCCTGGCCGCGCTGATCTCCCTGATCATGATCTTCCACGCGGAGCTGCCCAACGACATCGGGAACCTCGGCAGCCTCACCGAGACCTTCCTGCCCTGGCTGGGCCTGGCCGTGCCGCTGCTGCTGGTCGCCGCCGTGGTCCGCAAGTCCGCCACCGCGCTGATCTCGATACTGCTGACCGCCGTGGTGTGGGTGAACCTCTTCGGCGGGCTGATCACCGACAAGTCGGGCGGCGGCGGCAACCTCGTGGTCGCGACCCACAACGTCGACGCCGACAACCCCGACCCGCGCGGCACCGCCGCGTCCGTCGCCAAGTCCGGGGCGGACGTGCTGGCCCTGACCGAGCTCACGGGCGACGCCGTCCCCGTCTACGAGAAGGCCCTGGCGGTCACGTACAAGTACCACGCGGTCGAGGGCACCGTCGGCGTGTGGAGCAAGTACCCGCTGACCTCCAGCAAGCCCGTCGACATCCGCCTCGGATGGACCCGCGCCATGCGCACCACCGCGGCCACCCCCTTCGGCGAGGTCGGCGTCTACGTCGCCCACCTGCCGTCGGTGCGCGTCAAGCTCAACGCAGGGTTCACGGCCAACCAGCGCGACAACAGCGCCGACGCGCTGGGCGCGGCCCTCGCCTCGGAGGGGCTGAAGAAGGTCGTCCTGCTGGGCGACCTCAACGGCACCATGAACGACCGCTCCCTGTCCGAGGTCACCTCGCAGATGCGCTCCACCCAGGGCGCGGCCGGCCACGGCTTCGGCTTCAGCTGGCCCGCGCAGTTCCCGATGGCCCGGATCGACCAGATCATGGTGCGCGGCATCAGGCCGGAGGCCTCCTGGACCCTGGCCCGTACCGGCAGCGACCACCTCCCGGTGGCGGCCCGGCTGACCGTCCGGCCGTAGCCCGTCCCCTTGTCCACGCCGAGGGCCCCGGCCGCTCCTCTCGGGAGCGGCCGGGGCCCTCGGCGTACGTACGGGCGGAGGAGCTACGCGTGCTCGCGCCAGCCGTTGGTGATGGGCAGGCGGCGGTCCTTGCCGAAGCCCTTCGCCGAGATCTTGGTGCCCGGCGGGTACTGGCGGCGCTTGTACTCCGCCGTGTCCACCATGCGCAGGGTCTTCGCGACCAGCTCGCGGTCGAAGCCGGCCGCGACGATCGCCTCCAGGCCCTGGTCGCGGTCCACGTACAGCTCCAGGATCGCGTCGAGCACCGGGTAGTCCGGCAGCGAGTCCGTGTCGACCTGCCCCGGGCGCAGCTCGGCGCTCGGCGGCTTGACGATCGAGTTCTCCGGGATCGGCGGGGTCTCGCCGCGCTCGGCGGCCGCCCGGTTGCGGTACTCGGCGAGCCGGAAGATGTCCGTCTTGTAGACGTCCTTGATGGGGCCGTAGGCGCCGACCGAGTCCCCGTAGAGGGTGGAGTAGCCGACGGCCAGCTCGGACTTGTTGCCCGGGGCCAGCACGATGTGGCCCTCCTGGTTGGAGACCGCCATCAGCATGGTGCCGCGCAGCCGGGACTGGAGGTTCTCCTCGGCGAGGCCGGTGAGGCCCAGCGAGCCCATGTACGCGTCGAACATCGGCTCGATCGGGACGGTCCGGAAGTTCAGGCCGGTCCGCTCGGCCAGGTCGGCCGCGTCGCCCTTGGAGTGGTCCGAGGAGTACTTCGAGGGCATCGAGATGCCGTACACGTTCTGCGCGCCGATCGCGTCGCAGGCGATGGCCGCGACGAGGGCGGAGTCGATGCCGCCGGAGAGGCCGATCAGGACGGAGCGGAAACCGTTCTTCTTGACGTACGCGCGCAGGCCCACGACGAGCGCGTCGTAGATCTCCTCGTCGTCGTCCAGGCGGTCGGCGTAGCCGCCGGCCACCACCGCCTCGAACGGGGCCGCCGGCTCCTCGGAGAGGATCACGCGGTCGATGCGCAGGCCGTCGTCGACGACGCCCTCCGGGGCGTCGGACCGCGCGGCCGGCAGGTCGAGGTCGACGAGGACGCAGCCCTCGGAGAACTGCGGGGCGCGGGCGATGACCTCGCCGTCGGCGTCCACGACGATCGAGTCGCCGTCGAAGACCAGCTCGTCCTGGCCGCCGATCATCGCCAGGTACGCCAGGGTGCAGCCGGCCTCCTGGGCGCGCTTGCGCACCAGTTCGAGGCGCAGGTCGTCCTTGTTGCGCTCGTACGGGGAGGCGTTGATCGAGACCAGCAGCCCGGCCCCGGCGGAGCGGGTGGCGGGCACCCGGCCGCCCTCCTGCCAGAGGTCCTCGCAGATGGCCAGCGCCACGTCGACGCCGTGCACCCGGATGACCGGCTGGGTGTCGCCCGGCACGAAGTAGCGGAACTCGTCGAAGACGCCGTAGTTGGGGAGGTGGTGCTTGGCGAAGCGCAGGACGACCTCGCCCCGGTGCAGTACGGCGGCCGCGTTCTCCGGGGAGCCGGCGGGCCGGCCCAGGCGGGGCGCGGCCTTCTCGGTGCGGTCGAGGTAACCGACGACGACCGGCAGCTCGCCGAGACCCTCCTCGGCGAGCCGCCGCGCGAGGTCGCGCAGCGCGGCGCGGGAGGCCTCGACGAAGGAACCGCGCAGGGCGAGGTCCTCGACGGGGTACCCGGTCAGCACCATCTCCGGGAACGCCACCAGATGGGCGCCCTGCTCGGCGGAGTGCCGGGTCCAGTGGACGACCGAGTCGGCGTTCGCGGCGATGTTGCCGACGTGCGAGTCGATCTGATTCAGAGCGAGGCGTAGTTGAGGCACGGGGCCCAGTGTAATCGTCTTTCTGACGCGATGTCCTGGGCCCCGGGTGCTTTCACGGGGTCGGATGCGTCACCCGACGGGTCCGGTGAACTTCGCGTCGGGCATCAGGATGCCGGGGGAGAGCTCGGCGCTGACGCTGCGCGTGCCCTCGGGGACCTCGAAGGCGGCGGTGCCGGTGGCGGACTCGCCCGGCTGGATCGTGCCCTGGATCCGCTTGGGCAGCCGGCCGTCGAAGACGAGCCTGCCCTCGGCGCCCTTGTCGTCCGTGAGGCTGGGCATGGCGTAGATGACGTCGTGGGGCCGCTTCGAGGTGTTGGTGATGGTGAAGGACACCTCCACCGCGTTGCCGACCGGCAGGTACTTGTTCGAGCTGACGTACTGCTTCGGGACGGAGAGGCTCACCTTGATCCCGTTCGGGTAGGTGACCGTCTGGCCGAACGCGATCGGCGTACTGATGCCGGGTCCCGTGGAGGGCATGTCCGGCGGCAGGGTGAAGCCGGACGGGGAGGGCCGGGCGTCCGGGGACGCGTCCGGGTCGTACTCCGGGTCGTACTGGGGGTCGTCGTACCAGTCCGTGCCCCGGTGGTGGTCGGTGCGGTCCAGGGACTTGTCGACGATGGCCATGGTGAAGAGGAACCCGCCGACGGTGGCGGCGAGGCCCAGCAGGCCGAGGGCGATGCCGACGATGGACATCACCTTGCGCGGGGCGCCGCGGTTGGCGCGCACCAGGCCGGCGATGGAGATGCCGATGCCGGTGAGGRCGAGGCCGGCTCCGGCCCAGAACACGAAGGGGACGAGGCCCACCCCGATGGCGAGGGCGGAGAGGACGAGGCCCGCCACGGCCTGGCCGTTGGAGGGCGCGGCGGGTGCGACGGGATATCCGGCGACGCCGTGGCCGTGGCCGTAGGCGGGGCCCTGGCCGTAGCCGGGGTGGCCGGGGCCGGGGAATCCCGGCCCGCCGGGCCCCGCGTAGCCGGGCGCCCCGTACCCGGGGCCCCCGTATCCGGGGTGCCCGCCGGGCGGCGGCGGGGCCCAGGCGTTGGCCGGAGCGCCGTACGCCCCCGCGTCGGGCGCGGAAGGGGCGGCCGGGACGGGGCTGACCGGTGCGAACGCCGACGGGGCGGGCGCGGGCTGCGGGGCGCCGGGGACCGGGGTCGCCCACGGATC
>NZ_JBFRER010000180.1:0-10198 GCF_052114405.1 Streptomyces sp. M-16
GTCCGGGATCCGCACGGACCGCCCGCCCCGCACCCGCCGCTACAGCGCGCCGCCCGCCAGTGCCTGGACGTCGGCCGGCAGCGCGGCGCCCGAACCGTCGCGGCGCGGGTCCACCGTCGGCAGCGCGGCCGGAGTGCCGTTCGCCGAGGCGGCGCGGACCGGGGCGTTGCCCGCCCAGGCCAGCACCAGCAGGTCCTCGCCCTTCAGGAACCGCTGGCAGCGCACACCACCGGTGGCGCGCCCCTTGCGCGGGTACTGGTCGAACGGGGTGAGCTTGCCGGAGCGCACCGAGTCGTCCAGGGTGCCGTGCGAGCCCGCC
The DNA here is from genome assembly GCF_052114405.1 of Streptomyces sp. M-16. Taxonomy (NCBI): domain Bacteria; kingdom Bacillati; phylum Actinomycetota; class Actinomycetes; order Kitasatosporales; family Streptomycetaceae; genus Streptomyces; species Streptomyces sp. M-16. Next base: position 320 of record NZ_JBFRER010000180.1, read on the forward strand.
ACGCTGAACACCACGGCGTCCCGCGCCGGGTCCACCGCCGAGAAGTGGATCACCTTGGCGTTCTCGGAGAGCTTGATGCCCGCCATGCCGCCCGCCGGGCGGCCCTGCGGGCGCACCTGACCCGCCGGGTAGCGCAGCAGCTGGGCGTCGTCGGTGATGAAGACCAGGTCCTCCTCACCGGTGCGCAGTTCGACCGCGCCGACGATCCGGTCGCCGTCCTTGAGGGTGATGACCTCCAGCTCCTCCTTGTTGGCCGGGTAGTCCGGCACGACCCGCTTGACCACGCCCTGCTCGGTGCCCAGGGCCAGGCCCTGCGAGGACTCGTCCAGCGAGGTCAGGCAGATCACCGTCTCGTCGGCCTCCAGCCCGGAGACGAACTCCGCGACCGGGGCGCCGCCCGCCAGGTTCGGCGCGGCGTGGGTGTCCGGGAGCTGCGGCAGGTCGATCACCGACAGCCTCAGCAGGCGCCCGTAGGAGGTCACCACGCCCACGTCGGCCCGCGCGGTGGCGGCCACCTGCGAGACGATCAGGTCGTGCTTGGCGCGGGAGCCGCCCTCCTCCTCGGGCAGCGGGTCGGCGTTGGCCGTACGGGCCAGCAGACCGGTGGACGACAGCAGCACCCGGCAGGGGTCGTCGGCGACCTCCAGGGGGACCGCGGCGACCGCCGTGCCCGCCGACTCCAGCAGCACGGTGCGGCGCTCGGTGCCGAACTTCTTCGCGACGGCGGCGAGTTCGCTGGAGACCAGCTTGCGCAGCTCGCTGTCCGAGTCGAGGATCCCGGTCAGTTCGTCGATCTCGCCCGTCAGCCGGTCGCGCTCGGACTCCAGCTCGATCCGGTCGAAGCGGGTGAGGCGGCGCAGCGGGGTGTCGAGGATGTACTGGGTCTGGATCTCGCTCAGGGAGAAGCGCTCCATCAGGCGCTCCTTGGCCTGCGCGGAGTTGTCGCTGTCCCGGATGATCCGGATGACCTCGTCGATGTCGACCAGGGCCACCAGCAGGCCCTCGACCAGGTGCAGGCGGTCGCGCCGCTTGCCGCGGCGGAACTCGCTGCGGCGCCGCACGACCTCGAAGCGGTGGTCGAGGTAGACCTCCAGCAGCTCCTTGAGGCCCAGCGTCAGCGGCTGGCCGTCGACCAGCGCGACGTTGTTGATGCCGAAGGACTCCTCCATCGGCGTCAGCTTGTACAGCTGCTCCAGTACGGCCTCGGGGTGGAAGCCGTTCTTGATCTCGATGACCAGGCGCAGGCCGTGCGAGCGGTCGGTGAGGTCCTTGACGTCGGCGATGCCCTGGAGCTTCTTCGAGCCGACCAGGTCCTTGATCTTCGCGATGACCTTCTCGGGGCCGACCGTGAAGGGCAGCTCGGTGACGACCAGGCCCTTGCGGCGCGGGGTCACGTCCTCCACGGCCACGGTGGCGCGGATCTTGAACGTGCCGCGACCGTTCTCGTAGGCGTCCTTGATCCCGGAAAGACCCACGATCCGTCCGCCCGTGGGCAGGTCGGGGCCCGGAACGAAGCGCATCAGCGCCTCCAGGTCGGCCTCCGGGTAGCGGATCAGGTGGCGGGCGGCCGCGATGACCTCGCCCAGGTTGTGCGGGGCCATGTTGGTGGCCATGCCGACGGCGATCCCGGAGGCGCCGTTGACCAGCAGGTTCGGGTAGGCGGCGGGGAGGGCGACGGGCTCGCGCTCCTGGCCGTCGTAGTTGGCGGTGAAGTCGACGGTGTCCTCGTCGATCGACTCCGTCATCAGCGACGTCGCGTCGGCCATCTTGCACTCGGTGTAACGCATCGCGGCCGGCGGGTCGTCGTTGCCGAGCGAGCCGAAGTTGCCGTGGCCGTCGACCAGCGGCAGCCGCATCGAGAAGGGCTGGGCCATGCGCACGAGGGCGTCGTAGATCGAGGCGTCACCGTGCGGGTGCAGCTTGCCCATGACCTCGCCGACGACACGGGCGCACTTCACGTACCCGCGGTCGGGGCGCAGGCCCATCTCGTTCATCTGGTAGACGATGCGCCGGTGCACCGGCTTCATGCCGTCCCGGGCGTCGGGCAGGGCCCGGGAGTAGATCACGGAGTACGCGTACTCAAGGAAGGAGCCCTGCATCTCATCGACGACGTCGATGTCGAGGATCCTCTCCTCGAAGTCCTCCGGCGGCGGGGTCTTCGTGCTGCGGCGGGCCATCGCTGCGCGGCTCCTTAACCAAGGTTCGGGGTGTACGGGTGCCGGACGGGTCCGTCCGGGCGGGTGTCGACGCGGACCATTGTGGCCCGAGGCACCGACAACGCCGACTCCGACCCCGGGGACACCCCGGACGGAGTCCGGGGGCGGGTCCCGGGAACTTCTCCGGTGGCCGACGCGCTTGCATACAGTGGCAGGTCTGACAGAAATCTCTGCATCGCGATCGAAGGGACCACATGCCCATGGGTCACACGGCCACAGCTCAGGCCGGCTCCGGCGGCCTGACAGCGACCGAGCACCGGCTGGCCAACGGCCTGCGCGTGGTGCTGTCCGAGGACCACCTCACCCCGGTCGCCGCCGTCTGCCTCTGGTACGACGTCGGCTCGCGCCACGAAGTCAAGGGCCGGACCGGTCTGGCTCACCTCTTCGAGCACCTGATGTTCCAGGGCTCGGCGAGCGTGCCGGGCAACGGGCACTTCGAGCTGGTCCAGGGCGCCGGCGGCTCCCTGAACGGCACCACCAGCTTCGAGCGCACCAACTACTTCGAGACGATGCCGGCCCACCAGCTGGAGCTCGCCCTGTGGCTGGAGGCGGACCGCATGGGTTCGCTGCTGGCCGCCCTGGACGACGAGTCCATGGAGAACCAGCGCGACGTCGTCAAGAACGAACGCCGCCAGCGCTACGACAACGTGCCGTACGGCACCGCCTTCGAGAAGCTGACCGCCCTCGCCTACCCCGAGGGCCACCCGTACCACCACACCCCGATCGGCTCGATGGCCGACCTGGACGCCGCGTCCCTGGAGGACGCGCGCGACTTCTTCCGTACGTACTACGCGCCCAACAACGCCGTCCTGTCGGTGGTGGGCGACATCGACCCCGAGGTGACGCTCGCGTGGGTCGAGAAGTACTTCGGCACCATCCCGGCGCACGACGGCAAGCAGCCGCCGCGCGACGGCTCGCTCCCCGAGGTCATGGGCGGGCAGCTCCGCGAGGAGATCGTCGAGGAGGTCCCGGCCCGCGCGCTGATGGCCGCCTACCGGCTGCCGCACGACGGCACCCGCGAGTGCGACGCCGCCGACGTGGCGCTGACCGTACTGGGCGGCGGTGAGTCCTCCCGCCTGCACAACCGCCTGGTCCGCCGTGACCAGAGCGCCGTGGCGGCCGGTTTCGGTCTGCTGCGCCTGGCCGGCGCGCCCTCACTGGGCTGGCTGGACGTCAAGACCTCCAGCGGCGTCGAGGTGCCCGCCATCGAGGCGGCCGTCGACGAGGAGCTCGCGCGGTTCGCCGCGGAGGGCCCCACGGCCGAGGAGATGGAGCGTGCCCAGGCACAGCTGGAGCGGGAGTGGCTGGACCGGCTGAGCACGGTGGCCGGCCGGGCCGACGAACTGTGCCGCTTCGCGGTGCTGTTCGGCGACCCGCAGCTGGCGCTGACCGCCGTCCAGCGGGTCCTGGACATCACCGCCGAGGAGGTGCAGGCCGTGGCCGCGGCCCGGCTGCGCCCCGACAACCGCGCGGTGCTGGTCTACGAGCCGCTGCCCGGTTCCGACGAGTCCGACGAGAACGAGAACGAGGGGGCGGAGCAGTGAGCGACACCGCAGCCGTCACGATGACCTTCCACCCGCGCCCGCAGGCCGGCGAGGCCAAGCCCTGGGCCTTCCCGGCCCCCGTGCGCGGCACCCTCGCCAACGGCCTGACCCTGCTGCGCTGCCACCGCCCGGGCCAGCAGGTCGTCGCGGTCGAGGTCAACCTCGCCGCCCCGCTGGACGCCGAGCCCCAGGGCCTCGACGGGGTGGCCACCATCATGGCCCGCGCCCTGTCGGAGGGAACCGACAAGCACTCCGCGGAGGAGTTCGCCGCCGAGCTGGAGCGCTGCGGCGCCACGCTCGACGCGCACGCCGACCACCCCGGCCTGCGGGTCTCGCTGGAGGTGCCCGCCTCCCGCCTGCACAAGGCCCTCGGCCTGCTCGCCGAGGCGCTGCGCGCGCCCGCCTTCGCCGACAACGAGGTCGACCGCCTCGTGCGCAACCGGCTCGACGAGATCCCGCACGAGCTGGCCAACCCGCAGCGCCGTGCCGCCAAGCAGCTCTCCAAGGAGCTCTTTCCGGCCACGCTGCGCATGTCCCGCCCCCGCCAGGGCACCGAGGAGACCGTCGCGCGGATCGACTCCGCGGCCGTACGCGCCTTCTACGAGGCCCACGTGCGCCCCGCCACCGCCACCGCGGTGGTCGTCGGCGACCTGACCGGCATCGACCTGGACGCCGTGCTGGCCGACACCCTGGGCACCTGGACGGGGAACTCCGCCGAACCGCTGCCGGTTCCGCCTGTGACGGCCGACGACACCGGCCGCGTGGTCATCGTGGACCGGCCCGGAGCGGTCCAGACGCAGCTGCTGATCGGCCGGATCGGTCCCGACCGGCACGACATCGTCTGGGCGCCCCAGGTACTCGGCACGTACTGCCTCGGCGGCACCCTCACCTCCCGCCTGGACAAGGTGCTGCGCGAGGAGAAGGGCTACACCTACGGGGTGCGGGCCTTCGGCCAGGTGCTGCGCTCCACCGCCGACGGCAAGGGCGCCTCGATGCTCGCCATCAGCGGGTCGGTGGACACCCCCAACACCGGTCCGGCGCTGGAGGACCTCTGGAAGGTGCTGCGCACCCTCGCCGCGGAGGGCCTGACCGACGCCGAACGCGACGTGGCCGTGCAGAACCTGGTGGGCGTGGCCCCCTTGAAGTTCGAGACGGCGGCGTCCGTGGCGGGCACCCTCGCCGACCAGGTGGAGCAGGAGCTGCCGGACGACTACCAGGCGCGGTTGTACGCCCGGCTGGCCGAAACCGGTACGGCGGAGGCCACTTCGGCGGTCGTGAGCGCCTTCCCGGTGGACCGGCTCGTCACGGTCCTGGTGGGCGACGCCGCGCAGATCGAGGAGCCCGTGCGGGCGCTCGGCATCGGTGAGGTCACCGTCGTCACCAACTGACGTCCGTGGCGTCGGTGTTCGGGCTTCGGGGCCGCTCCGGCACCGGGGTGCGACAGGGGCCCCGGCGGTGTCACCGTCGGGGCCCCTGTTTGTCCGCTTTACAGCCGCGGTTGCGGTTATGTGGTGTGGCGTACGCAACAAAAGCGCTCGTCTGTTTGGCGATCGACTGATGATCCGCCTAGCGTCGCTCTTGCTGTCCGTCAGTTGTGCGCGCCGCACTCGCGGCACCGGGCAGCGATCGCCGAGTCCCCGTCAGGCGCGAGCCTGGGGAGCCGGGGACCCACATGTGTCCCTGGGGTGAATCGGACCACCTCGCAAGAGGGGCCCGTAGGAGACCTTCCTGCTCCGAACCCGTCAGCTAACCCGGTAGGCGAGAGGGAAGGAAAGGACCAGCCCCTTCATGGCGTTTGGCAGTCGTACCGCCGCTCCCGGCAAGCACCGTGGTTCCAGCCGTCTGAGCCGCAAGACCGCCGGCTACGCCGGCATAGCCGCCCTCGCCACCACGGGTGTGGTCGCCGCCGTCGCAGCCCCGGCCTTCGCCGCGGACAACAGCGCGCCCTCCGTCGAGGAGACCGGCCAGAACGCGGTCGTCGTCGCCGACGGCCTCCAGGACGACATCGAGGTCCAGGCCGAGTCCCAGCAGGTCGCCGCCGAGGCCGTCGCCGCCCAGGCGCAGGCCGAGGCCGAGGCCAAGCAGCGCGCCTCCGAGGCCAAGCGGGCCGCCGAGGCCAAGGAGAAGTCCGAGCGCGAGGCCGCCGAGCGCGCCGCCCGCGAGGAGGCCCGCAAGCGCCTCAACACCTTCGTGGCTCCCGTCGACGGCTCCTACGTCAGCACCCAGTACGGCGCGGGTGGCGGCATGTGGTCCTCCGGCAGCCACACGGGCATCGACTTCCACGCGGACGAGGGCACCTCCGTCCACGCCGTCGGCGCGGGCACCATCGTCGAGGCGGGCTGGGGCGGCGCGTACGGCAACAACATCGTCATCAAGCACAACGACGGTACGTACACCCAGTACGGGCACCTGCTCTCGCTGAACGTCTCCGTCGGCGAGAGCGTCACCGCGGGCCAGCAGATCGGCCTGTCGGGTTCCACGGGCAACTCCAGCGGCCCGCACCTGCACTTCGAGGCCCGCACCGGCGCCACGTACGGCACGGACATCAACCCGCTGGCGTACCTGCGCCAGCACGGCGTCGGCATCTGACCCGCACGCACCGCGCACACCGCGCACCTCCGCAGTACGAAGAAGGCCCCGGCTCTCCGAGCCGGGGCCTTCTTCGCGTCCCCCCGCCGCAGTGAAATGTTTCGGATATCGGGCCGACATCGGAAATTATCGTGTGCTGCAATAGAGTCGCAGCATGGTCAAGAATCCGGCGATGGCGCCGGCGGTGAATCCAGCGGAGGTCCGGCCTTGCGTATTCCTGCGCACGCGGTATGCACAGCGATCCGCGACGACATCGTCTCCGGTTTCTTCGGGCCGGGGGGCCGGCTGACCGAGGAAGTGCTCGCCCGCCGCTACGGCGTCTCCCGGGTCCCCGTCCGCGAGGCGCTGCGCACCCTGGAGTCCGAGGGCTTCGTCACCACCCGGCGCCACGCCGGCGCCTGCGTGGCCGAGCCGACCAGCCAGGAGGCCGCCGATCTCCTGGAGCTGCGGATGCTGCTGGAGCCGCTGGCGGCCTCACGGGCCGCCCGCCGGCGCACCGAGGCCCACCTGAAGGTGCTGCGCGGGCTGGTCAGGCTGGGCCGGGAGCGGGCCCGCAAGGCGCAGGGGGAGGACCTGCGGGCCCTGGGGGGCTGGTTCCACGAAACCCTGGCCCAGGCCTCCGGCAGCCCCGGGCTGATCGCCCTGCTGACCCAGACCCGGCACAAGATCGCCTGGATGTACGTGGTGGAGCCCCCGGCGCGGCCCGTGGACTCCTGGGCGGAGCACGGGGCGATCGTCGACGCGGTGGCACGCGGGGACGCGGAGCGGGCCGCGGCCCTCACGGCGCTGCACGCGGAACGGGCGGCCGCGGCGCACCGGCCGCGGGTGAGGACTTCGCAACCTGCCGTACACACGGCGAGCGGCCGGCATTAACAAAGGCCCCGTATACAAAAGGGTATGCCGCGTGCGGGCGAATTCGGCGTGCCGCTTTTCCTGTCGTGCGTAATTCCGCCGGCCGTCGCGATGTCCGTGAATTCCTCCGCCGCGCCCCGTCGAATCGCTGCGGCCGAATTCCTGCGGCCGAATTCCTGCGGCGGGCGTGTGATCGGACGCGTGCGGCCGACCGGGACGGAAAACAGTGAAGCCGCAGTCCCCGGGGTGGGGGGACTGCGGCTTCACCGGCACCGGACCCGAAGGGTCAGACGGTCTCCGGGAGCTCCTCGAGGCCCTCGGCGACCAGCTTCGCGAGGCGGTCCAGCGCGGCCTCCGCGCCGTCGGCCTCGGAAGCGAGCACGATCTCCTCGCCGCCCTGGGCGCCCAGGCCCAGGACCGCCAGCATGGAAGCGGCGTTGACCGGGTCGCCGCCCGCCTTCGCGATGGTCACCGGGACGCCGGAAGCGGTCGTCGCGCGGACGAAGATCGAGGCGGGACGAGCGTGCAGGCCCTCGGCCCAGCCGACGTTGACGCGGCGCTCTGCCATGGTGATGCCCTTCAGGTTCTTACGGTTGTCTAGACCAGTCTCTCACGACACCCGGACTCCTCGGACCGACTTCCGACCCGGATCCACCGCCGTTCGACCCTCCCCAGCTTGCACTGGTTCGCCCTGGTGTGCCGGATTCGCCGCGCGCGTGCGGTCCCACCCGTCGGGCACGCCGTCCACCGTGGCGCATCGCCCCTTAGGGTGGCTCCATGACCACCGCGTCGGACCCCTCGTACCCGGCCCACTGGGAAGCGGACGTCGTGCTGCGCGACGGCGGCACCGCCCGGATCCGCCCCATCACGACCGAGGACGCGGGCCGGCTGGTCAGCTTCTACGAGCAGGTCTCGGACGAGTCGAAGTACTACCGGTTCTTCGCCCCCCACCCCCGCCTCTCCGACCGCGACGTGCACCGCTTCACGCACCACGACTACGTCGACCGCGTGGGCCTCGCCGCCACCATCGGCGGGGAGTTCATCGGCACCGTCCGCTACGACCGCATCGGCCCCGACGGCCGTCCCGCCTCCGCCCCCGCCGACGAGGCCGAGGTGGCCTTCCTCGTACAGGACGCCCACCAGGGCCGCGGGGTGGCCTCCGCCCTGCTGGAGCACATCGGCGCGGTGGCCCGAGAACGCGGCATCCGCCGGTTCGCCGCCGAGGTGCTGCCCGCCAACACCAAGATGATCAAGGTCTTCACGGACGTCGGCTACCAGCAGAAGCGCAGCTTCGAGGACGGCTCCGTCCACCTCACCCTCGACCTCGAACCCACCGCCGAGTCCCTCGCCGTCCAGCGGGCCCGCGAGCAGCGCGCCGAGGCCCGGTCCGTCCAGCGCCTGCTGGCCCCCGGCTCCGTCGCGGTGGTCGGCGTCAGCCGCTCCGGATCCGGCGTCGGCTCCGCCGCCCTGCGCAACCTGCGCGACGGCGGCTTCCACGGACACCTCTACGCCGTCAACGAGGCCCGCGCCCCCGGCATGGAGGGGGACCTGCTGGACGGCGTACGGGCCTACCGCGCGGTCTCCGACATCAACGCCCCCGTCGACCTCGCCGTGATCGCCGTCCCCGCGGAGCGGGTCCCCGACGCGGTGGCCGCCTGCGGGGAGCACGGTGTACAGGGGCTGGTGGTGCTGTCGGCCGGATACGGCGAGAGCGGCCCGGGCGGACTGGCCCGCCAGCGAGAACTGGTGCGCCAGGTCCGCTCCTACGGGATGCGCCTGATCGGACCCAACGCCTTCGGGGTGATCAACACCGCCCCCGCCGTGGAACTCAACGCCTCCCTGGCCCCGGCCCCCGCCACCGCCCGCGGACGGATCGGCCTGTTCACCCAGTCCGGAGCCATCGGGATCGCCCTGCTGTCCGGACTGCTGCGGCGCGGCGAGGGCCTGTCGTCCTTCGTCTCCGCCGGGAACCGGGCGGACGTCTCCGGCAACGACATCCTCCAGTACTGGTACGACGACGAGGCCACCGATGTGGCCCTCATGTACCTGGAGACCCTGGGGAACCCGCGCAAGTTCACCCGCCTCGCCCGCCGCACGGCCGCCGTCAAGCCGGTGGTCGTCGCCCGCGGCGGCCGGCACACCCCCGCCGGACACCTCGTCCCGGGCACCCGGCTCCCCGACACCACCGTCTCCGACCTGCTCCGGCAGGCCGGCGTCATCCGCGTCGACACCGTCACCGAGCTCGTGGACGTCGGCCTGCTGCTGGCCGGACAGCCCCTTCCGGCGGGCCCCCGCGTGGCGATCCTCGGCAACTCCGAGTCCCTCGGCGTGCTCACCTACGACGCCTGCCTGACCGAGGGGCTGCGCCCGCTGCCCCCGCTCGACCTGACCACCGCCGCCTCCCCGGCCGACTTCCGCGCCGCCCTGTCCGCCGCCCTGGCCTCGGACGACTGCGACACCGTCGTCGTCAACGCCATCCCGTGGGTGAACGAGCGCGCGCTCGCCGACGACCTCGCGGAGGCGCTGCGGCAGGCCGCGGCCGAGGTGCCCGGCAAGCCCGTGGCGGTGGTGCACGTGGAACTGGCCGAGCTGGTCGCGGCCCTGTCCGCCGTCCGGGCCGCGCCCCCCGCCCCGCCCGCCCCCGCCCCGCCCGCCCCCGCCGAGCCGGACCCGACGAC
>NZ_JBFRER010000181.1:0-10184 GCF_052114405.1 Streptomyces sp. M-16
GCGCCGGGGCGAGCGTGCCCGGACAGGGCCGCCGCGCCCGCCGGGCCGCCCCCGCGGAGCCCGCGCCCGAACCGGCCCCCGCCGAGGCCGTCGCCGACCCGTACGCGCAGATCCCGGCGCAGCAGGTGTACGGGGAGGAGTCGTACGCCTACCAGGAGCCCTGGTCCCCGTCCCCGTCCCCGTACGGGGACGGGCAGCAGCCGCCGCAGCAGCCGGCGGAGCACGGCGACCCGTACGCCCAGCAGTACGCCCAGCCGTACACCCAGCCGTACACCCAGCCCTACGCCGCCCCGCCGCACCCGGACGCGCAGCAGCCGTACGACCAGCGGCAGCAGTTCGGCTTCCCGCAGCAGCAGCCGCCCCACCCGTACGAGTACGACCAGCAGCCGTACGACACCTACGGACAGCCCGACCCGCGTCCGGACGGGAGCCCCCAGCAGTGAAGCAGCGCGCCCCCCTCACGTTCGCGGCCGTGACCGCCGCCCTGGCCGCCGCCTGCGGCCTGGCGGTCCTCACCGCCCCCGCCGCCACCCCGGCCGGGGGCACCGGCGGCCCGCCCGCCGCCCGCATGCCCGTGGAGCGGTCCGTGCTGGTGTGCCCGGCGCCCAGCTCCTCCGACATCGCCGAGACCACCTACACCTCCCTCACCCCCGGCAAGGGCGCGGGCAAGGGCACGGCCCGGCTGCTGACCAAGGACGGCAAGACGGTCCTGCAGCCCAAGGAGCCCGGCAGGCCCGTCGGCGCCACCGCCTCCGGAGCCGAGGCGCCCGCGCTGACCGGCACCGCCGACGGGGTCCTCGCCCCCGGCTGGACCGCCCAGCAGACCACCAAGGTCGCGGTCGGCCAGGCCCGCGGCCTGCTCGGCGTGGCCTGCACCGCACCCGGCACCGACTTCTGGTTCCCCGGCGTCAGCACCGCCAAGGGGCGCCAGGACTACATCCACCTCACCAACCCGGACGACACCGTCGCCGAGGTGGACGTCAAGCTGTACGGCCCCGACGGGCTCGTCAAGGGCAAGCCCGGCACCGCCGACACCGTCATCGCGGTCGACCCCCGCTCCACCACCAAGGTGCTGCTGTCCTCCCTCGCCCCCGACGCCCCGCTCACCGACGTCACCGCGCACGTGACGACGGGCTCGGGCCGGGTCGGCGCCTCCGCGCAGATCGGCGAGGACGGGGTGGGCGCCGACTGGCTGCCCGCCTCGGCCGGACCGGCGGGCTCCGCCGTCCTGCCCGGCATCCCCGCCGACGCCACCTCCGTACGCCTGATCGCCTTCGCCCCCGGCGAGGACGACGCCGACCTCCGCCTGAAGCTGGCCGGCCCCACCGGCTCGATCAGCCCGGCCGGCGCCGAGCAGCTGCACCTCAAGGCGGGCATGACCGCGAGCGTGGACCTGAAGGACGTGACCCGCGGCGAGGCGGGCTCCCTGCTGCTGGCCCCCGCCGACCCGAAGAAGGCCGTCCCCGTCGTCGCCGCCCTGCGCGTGGTCCGCGGCACCGGCGCCAAGCAGGAACTGGGCTTCATCCCCGCCGCCGTCCCCGTGGGCGCCCGGGCCACCGTCGCCGACGACCGCGTCGACGACAAGGCCACCGCCCTGGCCCTCACCGCCTCGGGCGGCGCCGACGCGAAGGTCCGCATCACGGCCTCGGCCGGGACCGAAGGCGGCGAGAGCGCCGTCAAGGAGGTCACCGTCAAGGCGGGCACCACCCTCGCGGTGTCACCGCCGCCGGCCCCCGCGGGCGGCAAGGGCGCCTACGCCCTGACCCTGGAGACCCTCTCCGGCGGCCCCGTCCACGCGGCCCGCATCCTGACCCTCCCGCACGAGGGCATCCCGATGTTCACCGTCCAGACCTTCGGCGACGACCGCTCCACCGTCTCGGTGCCCCGCGCCGTCGAGGACCCCTCGATCCTCGTCCGCTGACCACCGCTGACCACCGCTGACCAGCGTCCCGGTACGGGCCTCAGTCCTGCCCGTACCGGGGGTCCACGGTCTCCGGGGACAGCCCCAGCAGCTCCGCCACCTGTGACCACCGCTGACCACCGCTGACCAGCGTCCCGGTACGGGCCTCAGTCCTGCCCGTACCGGGGGTCCACGGTCTCCGGGGACAGCCCCAGCAGCTCCGCCACCTGCTCGACCACGATCTCGTGCACCAGCAGCGCCCGCTCGTCCCGCGTCTTCGCCCGGATCTCCACCGGCCGCCGGAACACCACGATCCGGGCCGGCCGCCCCTCCTGGGCCTCCACCAGCCCGCCCAGCGGCACCGCCTCGTCGTTCCACCCGGCGTCGGGGCCGCCCGGCGGCCCCGGCACGTCCGCGATCACGAACTCCACCTCGGCGAGCTGCGCCCAGCGCCGCTCCAGCCGCTCCACGGAATCCCGTACGAGGTCACCGAACAGCTCCGCCCGGCTCGCCGACAGCGGCACCTGCGGCGGCGCGAGCGGCCCCCGCATCCCCCGGCCGTGCCGGTCGCGCCGCCGCGGCCGCGGCTCGTGGGGGTGCTCGGCGGAGGGAACGGGGCGGGGAGGAAGGGAGCTGTCCGTCACCCCCGCAGGGTAGCCCGCACCCCACCTCCCGGAAGGGCCTCGATCCGGTCACGGCCCGGTGTCGCGGCGGTGTCACACCCCGGACGATCCGGCCCGGACCGGGCACCGGCGCGGACCCGACGGCCCCCGCCGGACCCGTCGTGGGAGGCGACACGGGGGACCGGCCGGGGGGCGAGTCGTCGCGGCCCGGTCAAGAGTGCGGTACCGTCCAACGTCGTGAGCCTTGTACGTCGCTGTTCGCGCACCGCGTGCGGCCGCCCTGCCGTCGCCACACTGACGTACGTCTACGCCGACTCGACCGCAGTTCTCGGCCCGCTCGCCACCTACGCCGAACCCCACTGCTACGACCTGTGCGCCGAGCACTCCGAGCGCCTGACCGCCCCGCGCGGCTGGGACGTCGTCCGCCTGTCGGACGGCTCCGGCCCGTCCCGCCCCAGCGGTGACGACCTGGAAGCCCTCGCGAACGCCGTGCGCGAGGCGGCCCGTCCGCCGGAGCGCGCGGCCGAAGCGGGCGGTTCCGGTCAAGGTCCCCAGGTGACCGGCGAGACGCGCCGCGGTCACCTGCGCGTCCTGCGTTCGCCCGACTCCTGACACCGGGATCGTCTGAAAAGCCGCTCCGTGCACAGGGTAGGTTTGCTCCACCGCACAGAACCTTCAGGAGGGCAGGCAGTGGCCGCAGATCTTTCGAACATCGTCAAGGCATACGACGTACGCGGCGTCGTACCGGACGAGTGGGACGAGCCCCTGGCCGAGCTGTTCGGTGCTGCGTTCGTCGAGGTCACCGGCGCCACGGCGATCGTCGTCGGTCACGACATGCGGCCCTCCTCCCCCGGCCTGTCGGCCGCCTTCGCCCGGGGCGCCTGCGCCCGCGGCGTGGACGTCACCCTGATCGGGCTGTGCTCCACCGACCAGCTGTACTACGCCTCCGGCAAGCTGGACCTGCCCGGCGCCATGTTCACGGCCTCCCACAACCCGGCCCAGTACAACGGCATCAAGCTCTGCCGGGCCGGCGCCGCCCCCGTGGGCCAGGACACCGGTCTCGCCACCATCCGCGAGCTCGCCGAGAAGTGGACCGACGAGGGCGCCCCGGCGATCCCCGCCGGCACCGTCCCGGGCACCGTCACCGAGCTGGACAGCCTCCCCGGCTACGCCGAGCACCTCAAGGGCCTGGTCGACCTCACCTCGATCCGCCCCCTCAAGGTCGTCGTCGACGCGGGCAACGGCATGGGCGGCCACACCGTCCCCACCGTCTTCGAGGGCCTCCCGCTGGACCTCGTCCCCATGTACTTCGAGCTGGACGGGACCTTCCCGAACCACGAGGCCAACCCCCTCGACCCGAAGAACATCGTCGACCTCCAGGCCCGCGTGATCGCCGAGGGCGCCGACCTCGGCCTCGCCTTCGACGGCGACGCCGACCGCTGCTTCGTCGTCGACGAGCGCGGCGAGGGCGTCTCCCCGTCCGCCATCACCGCCCTGGTCGCGGCCCGCGAGCTGGCCCGCAACGGCGGCACCGGCACCGTCATCCACAACCTGATCACCTCGTGGTCCGTCCCGGAGGTCGTCCGCGAGAACGGCGGCACCCCGGTCCGCACCCGCGTCGGCCACTCCTTCATCAAGGCGGAGATGGCCTCCTCGGGCGCCATCTTCGGCGGCGAGCACTCGGCGCACTACTACTTCAAGGACTTCTGGAACGCGGACACCGGCATGCTCGCCGCGCTCCACGTCCTCGCGGCCCTGGGCGGCCAGGAGGGCACCCTGTCCGCGCTGGTCGCCGAGTACGACCGCTACGTCGGCTCCGGCGAGATCAACTCCACCGTCGCCGACCAGGCGGGCCGCACGGCCGCCGTCAAGGCCGCGTACGCCTCCCAGGAGGGCGTGACCTTCGACGAGCTCGACGGCCTGACCGTCTCGGCCGCCGACTGGTGGTTCAACCTCCGCCCCTCGAACACCGAGCCGCTGCTGCGCCTCAACGTCGAGGCCCGCGACGAGGCCACCCTGGCCAAGATCCGCGACGAGGTCCTCGCGCTCGTCCGCGCCTGAGGTTCCCCCTCCCGGCGCCGGGCCGCCGACCTCCGGCCCCGCCGGCGGTCGAGGCGCGGGGGTCCGGCGGCAGGGCCCCCGGAAACGGACCCGCACCCGCCGCGGTCCCCGCGCCGCCCTCCCGGGGGCGGCCCGGGGCCCGGGGCGGAGCCCCGTGAAGTCCGCCACGCCGACGCGGGGCCCCCGGGCCCGGCGGGCCCACCCCCACCTCCGAGCCGCACCGCAGGTGACTCGGCGGTACGCTGACCACGCCCGATCCGCGATCCGCGACCCGTATCCCCGAAGGGAACCGCCCCATGCCGCTCGAAGCCGGCCTGCTGGAGATCCTCGCCTGCCCCGCCTGCCACGCCCCCCTCCGGGACAACTCGGCAGACGAGACCGCACCCGAGCTGATCTGCACCGGCCAGGACTGCGGCCTCGCGTACCCGGTCCGCGACGGCATCCCGGTCCTCCTCGTGGACGAGGCCCGCCGCCCCGCGTAACCCCTCCCCGCCGCACCGCCCGACCCGCGCAGCGCAGACCGCACACGCCGTCAACACCGCCGGAGGCCGCCATGCTCGACGAGCCACTCCTCGACGCACCGGACGATCTCGCCCGTGCCGACCGCCGCGGCCTCCTCCGGGGCGCCGCCGACGCCGGGGCGAGGGTCCGCACCGCCGCCCGGCACGCGACCGAGGCGGGCCTGGCGGACCTGCGCCCCGACGGGCGCCCCCGGGCCGTCCTCATCGCCGGCCCCGGCACCGCGGCCACCGGCGTCGCCGACCTCCTCGGCGCCCTCGCGGGAGCCAGTGCCCCGGTGATCCGGCTGCACCCCACCGGCGTCGCGCACGCCGCCGGGGCCCTGCGCTGGGCGCTGCCCGGCTGGGCGGGACCGGTGGACCTGCTCCTCATCGTCACCACCGACGGCACCGAACCCGGCCTCGCGGTCCTCGCCGAGCAGGCCTACCGGCGCGGCAGCTCCGTGGTCGCCGTCGCCCCCGAGCGCTCCCCGCTGAGCGAGGCGGTGGACGGCGCGCACGGGGTCCTCGTACCGATGGCCAAGGCCCCGTACCAGGAGTACGACGAGTCCGCCGCGGCCGGCCCCGGCGCCCTGTGGGCCCTGCTGACCCCGCTGCTGGTCCTCCTGGACAAGGTCGGGCTGGTCTCCGCCGCCCCGGAGACCCTCCAGCTCGTCGCCGACCGGCTCGACCGCACCGCCGAGCGCTGCGGCCCCGCCATCGCCACCTACTCCAACCCGGCCAAGACCCTCGCCGCGGAGCTCGCCGACTCCCTGCCGCTCATCTGGAGCGAGGGCGCCGGAGCCGGCCCCGCCGGCCGCCGCTTCGCCGCCACCCTCGCCGAACTGGCCGGCCGCCCCGCCCTCGCGGCCGACCTCCCCGAGGCCCTGCCCGCGCACGGCGTCCTGCTCGCCGGGGCCTTCGCCGCCGGAGCCGACCCCGAGGACTTCTTCCGCGACCGCGTCGAGGAGCCCCAGACCCTGCGCGCCCGCGTCGTCCTGCTGCGCGACCGGCCCGCCGGAGGCCTCTCCGCCGCTCCCGCCGCCCGCGAGCTCGCCCTCAGCCACGACACGGCCGTCAGCGAGCTCGAACCCGAGGAGGGCACCGAGCTGGAACAGCTCGCCGAGCTCCTCGCCGTCACCGACTTCGCCACCGCCTACCTGGCGCTGGCGTCCCGGGGACACAGCTGAGGCACACACCCGTGCCCGCACCACACCAGATCCAGGAAGACGACGATGGACCGCCTGACGAACACGATCCGCCCCTACGCGTGGGGATCCACCACCGCGATCCCGGCCCTCCTCGGGGTCGAGCCCACCGGTGAGCCCCAGGCCGAGATGTGGATGGGCGCCCACCCCGGCGCCCCCTCCCGCCTCGACCGCGGAGCGGGCGGGACCACCCTGTCGGCCGTCATCGCCGCCGACCCCGAGGGCGAACTCGGCTCCGCCGCCGTCGCGAAGTTCGGCCCCGCCCTGCCGTTCCTCCTGAAGATCCTCGCCGCCGGGGCCCCCCTCTCCCTCCAGGTCCACCCCGACCTCGCCCAGGCACGGGCCGGCTTCGAGGACGAGGAGCGCCGAGGCGTCCCGATCGACGCGGGCCACCGCAACTACAAGGACGCGAACCACAAGCCCGAACTGATCTGCGCCCTCACCCCCTTCGACGGCCTGTGCGGCTTCCGGCCGCCGCGGGAGGCCGCCGACCTCCTCGAAGGCCTCGGCGTCGACTCCCTGAAGCCGTACGTCGACCTCCTGCGCGCCCACCCCGAGGAGGCGGCCCTGCGGGAGGTCCTCACCGCCGTCCTCACCGCCGACCGCGAGGAGATGGCCCGCACCGTCGCCGAGACCGCGGCCGCCGCCGAGCGCCTCGGCGGCCCCTACGCGCCGTACGCCGGCCTCGTCCACGACTACCCCGGCGACCCCGGCGTGATCGCGGCCATGCTCCTCAACCACGTCCGGCTCCAGCCCGGCGAGGCCATGTTCCTCGGCGCCGGAATCCCGCACGCCTACCTCGACGGCCTCGGCGTCGAGCTCATGGCCAACTCGGACAACGTGCTGCGCTGCGGCCTCACCCCCAAGCACGTCGACGTCCCCGAGCTGCTCAAGGTCGTCGTCTTCGAGCCCAGCGCCCCCGGCGTCCTGCGCCCCGAGGGCGGCGCCGAGGAGGTCTACGAGACCCCCATCGACGAGTTCCGCCTCTCCCGCTTCGTCCTGGCCCCCGGCGGCGCCCCCCACACCCTCCCGGACGCCGCCCCCCAGATCCTGCTCTGCACCGCCGGGGCCCCCAAGGCCGGCGAACTGACCCTCGCCCCCGGCGAGTCGGTCTTCGTCCCCGCGGGCGAAAAGGTCGAACTGTCCGGTTCTGGTACGGTCTTCCGCGCCACCCTGGTCCTCTGACGTAGCGTCGGCCGCACAGGCAGCTGCAACAATGTGCGGCCGTAGTCAGTGGCTAGGAAGGGACATCGGCACCCATGAGCGCGTCGGGCGGTACCAGGGCGATCGTGGCGGCACTCGCCGCCAACCTCGCCATCGCTGTAGCCAAGTTCGTGGCATTCCTCATCAGCACCTCCTCGTCGATGCTCGCCGAAAGCGTCCACTCGCTGGCCGACTCCGGGAACCAGGGCCTGCTGCTCCTCGGCGGGAAGAAGGCGAAGCGCGAGGCGACCCCCCAACACCCCTTCGGGTACGGGCGGGAACGCTACATCTACGCCTTCCTCGTCTCCATCGTCCTCTTCACCGTCGGTGGCCTGTTCGCCGTCTACGAGGGCTACGAGAAGATCCACGACCCGCACCCGATCAAGGCCTGGTACTGGCCCGTCGGCGTCCTCGTCTTCGCGATCGTCGCGGAGGGCCTCTCCTTCCGCACCGCGATCAAGGAGTCCAACGAGATCCGCGGGAACCAGACCTGGAGCCAGTTCATCAGGCGCGCCAAGGCCCCGGAGCTTCCGGTCGTGCTCCTGGAGGACTTCGGCGCGCTCATCGGGCTCGTCCTCGCCCTCGCCGGAGTCGGCCTCGCGCTGCTCACCGGCAACGGCGTCTGGGACGGCATCGGCACCGTGTGCATCGGCGTACTGCTGATCGTCATCGCCATCGTGCTCGCGCTGGAGACCAAGTCCCTGCTCCTCGGCGAGGCCGCGGGCACCGAAGAGGTCGAGAAGATCAAGGCCGCCCTCGTCGACGGCGACACCGTCACCCGCGTGATCCACATGCGCACCCTGCACCTCGGGCCCGAGGAACTCCTCGTCGCCGCCAAGATCGCCGTCCAGCACGACGACACCGCGACCGAGGTCGCCAACGCCATCAACGCCGCCGAGGCCCGCATCCGCGCGGCCGTCCCGATCGCCCGCGTCATCTACCTGGAGCCGGACATCTACCACCCCGAGGCCGCCAAGGCCGACGGGAACTGACCCCGGTCCGGACACGCGAAGGCCCCCGCGGCTCACCGAGCCGCGGGGGCCTTCCCCTGTCCGTACGGGAGGTCGTCCTCCGGTCCTACGAGGGCACGTCCGCGCGCCCACCGGGCCCGGCCGGCGCCTGCGCGTCCCCCGGACCCGGCTGCGCGACGACGGGCGCCTGCTCGCCGGCCCCCTCACCGCCGCCCTCGCCCGGTTCCGGCGCAGCCGGAGAGGGGATCGCGGCGGCGGGGACCGCGGCGGTGGGGACCGCGGCGGGCCGCCCGGCCCGCCCGCGCGCCCGCCGGGCCACGCCCGCCAGCACACCGCCGAGCAGGATCACCAGAGCGCCCGCCAGCTGCCCCCACACGGCCAGCTTCGCCATCGGGTACGGCACGACCCTCGCGGTGACCTCGGCCGCCGGGACCGGACCGTTGTTCGCGTACTGCGAGCCGTCCGAGTTCATCCGGTTGTCCGCCATCAGGAAGACGTACCCCTTGGGCACCTTCACGTTGAAGGCCACCGCCGAGGGGTTCTTCCACTGCTCCAGGTACGGCTCGTCCAGCGGCATGCCGTTCAGCACCAGTCGGTACTGGCCCGCCACCTTGCTGCTCGGCTTGTACTGGATGCGGTCCCCGCCCACGGCGACGACCCGGTTCATCTGGGTCTTCTGCAGGGACCACGGCACGGAGGCGAGCACGACGTCACCGCGCTGCAGCTTCCCCTTGGCGACCGGTTCCAGGTAGATGCTCTCCCCGTTGGTGTAGGTCGGGGTCATGGTCCAGCCGACCTGCTTGCCCTCCGTGTACCGCGAGGGCGGGTTCACGGCCTTCGCCACCGTCACCCCGCCGAGGATGACCGCTCCGAGCACCAGCAGGACGATCGCCGCGATCCCGCGTCTGCGTCCTGGCCTGTGTTCCATTTCGTCCCTTCCGATGTACCTGCCTTGCATCGTAGGTCGACCGGGACGCCGTCGATGCCGCCGGGGGGCTGGTGTGCCAAGTACGTACATACCGATTCGGACACTGCGCGCACGCCGCCGGGTCCCGCACCGGAGCGGTACGGGACCCGACGGGACGGAGCGGAAGGACCGCCGCTAACGGATCTCGCGCAGCACCTCCAGGACGGCCGCCCGGTCCGGCGCGCCCCGCAGCCGGTCGCGGAAACCGGTGTCCATCAGCTTGCGCGACAACAGCGCCAGGATCCGCAGGTGTTCGTCCCCGGCCGCCGCCTCCGGCACCGAGATCATGAAGACCAGCCGGGCCTTCGTACCGTCGAGCGCACCCCACTCGATGCCCTCGGCGGACCGGGCGAAGCCGACCGTGGGACGCGTCACCGCGTCCGTCTTGGCGTGCGGGATCGCGATCGACTCGCCGAGCCCGGTCGTCCCCTGCGCCTCGCGGGCGAGGGCGACCCGGACCAGCTCGTCCACGTCGCGCACGTTGCCGGTGGTGGCCGGCATCTCGGCCATTTCCCGGATCGCCGCCTCCTTCGAGTCCGAGACCAGCTCCGGCTTGACCGTCCGCGCGGTCAGGTACCCGGACAGCACCTCCGCCTCCTCCCGCGCTACGGGGGCCGCGGTGACGGAGGCGGTGACGGGCGCGGCCCGCGTGAGGACGGCCGTCCCGTCCGCACCGGCCCCCGCGCCCACCAGTACGGGCTCGGGCGCCGGCGCGGGTACCGGCGCCGGGCCGCCGCGGCGCTCCGCCGCGCCG
>NZ_JBFRER010000182.1:0-10139 GCF_052114405.1 Streptomyces sp. M-16
TTCCACCTGGTCGCGCAGGCCCGCCGCCGACCTGGCGGACACCACCACGGGGACCACCGGCAGCTCCCGGGAGCCCGCCTCCGCGGCGGGCTCCGTCACCGGGGCCTGCTCCAGGATCACGTGCGCGTTCGTCCCGCTCACCCCGAAGGACGACACCCCCGCACGCCGCACCCGCCCCACCTCAGGCCACACACGCTCCTCGGCCAACAGCTCGACCGCACCCGCCTCCCAGTCCACCTCCGAAGACGGCATACCCACATGCAACGTCCTCGGCAGCACACCGTGCTCCAGCGCCATCACCATCTTGATGACACCACCCACACCCGCAGCCGCCTGCGCATGCCCGATGTTCGACTTCAACGACCCCAACCACAAAGGCTGTTCGCCGCCCCGGGCACTGCCGTAGGTGTCCATGAGGGCCTGGACCTCGATCGGGTCGCCCAGCTTCGTGCCGGTGCCGTGGGCCTCGACCGCGTCGACGTCGGCGGCGGTGACCTGGGCGTCGGCGAGGGCCTGGCGGATGACGCGCTGCTGTGCGGCGCCGCTGGGAGCGGTGAGGCCGTTGCTGGCGCCGTCCTGGTTGACGGCGGAGCCGCGCAGGACGGCCAGGACGCGGTGTCCCTTGCGCACGGCGTCGGAGAGCCGTTCGACGAGCAGGATCCCGGCGCCCTCCCCGGGGCCGAAGCCGTCGGCGGAGTCCGCGAAGGCCTTGCAGCGGCCGTCGGCGGCCACACCGCGCTGGCGGGAGAACTGGACGAAGACGGCGGGTGTCGACATGACGGTGACGCCGCCCGCCAGGGCGAGGTCGCACTCGCCGCGGCGCAGGGACTGGGCGGCCTGGTGCAGGGCGACCAGGGAGGACGAGCAGGCCGTGTCGACGGTCACCGCGGGGCCTTCCAGGCCGAGGGTGTAGGCGATGCGGCCGGAGGTGAAGCTGACGACGCTGCCGGTGAGCAGGTCGCCTTCGAGCTGGGCGGACGGCGCGTGGACGCCGGAGGTGTAGCCGCCGTCCCAGGCACCGACGAACACGCCGGTGCGGCTGCCGTGCAGGGACCGGGGATCGACTCCGGCCCGTTCGAGGGCCTCCCAGGAGGTTTCCAGCAGCAGCCGCTGCTGGGGGTCCATGGCCACCGCCTCGCGCGGGGAGATGCCGAAGAAGGCGGGGTCGAAGGCGCCCGCCGCGTCCAGGAAGCCGCCTTCGCGGCAGTAGGAGCGGCCGGCCGCGTCGGGGTCGGGGTCGTAGAGGCCCTCGACGTCCCAGCCGCGGTCCCCCGGGAAGGGGGAGACCGCGTCGGTGCCGGAGGAGACCAGCTTCCACAGGGCCTCGGGGCTGTCGACGCCGCCGGGGAAGCGGCAGGCCATGCCGACGATCGCGATCGGCTCGTGGGCCCGGGACTCCAGGTCCTTGAGGCGTTCGCTGGTGCGGTGCAGTTCGGTCGTGGCCCGCTTCAGGTATTCGCGGAGCTTGTCTTCGTTCGCCATGTCTCGTCACCCGTCACGTGCTGTGCGGTTCAGAACCGCTCGTCGATGAATGCGAAGATCTCGTCGTCGTCGGCGTCCTCCAGGGACACGGCGACGGATCCGCCGGGGTCCGAGGGCCCGGTGCCCCCGGTGGTGTCGTTCGTGCCGTTGGTGGCGCCGATGCCGTTCCACAGGCCGGTGAGGGCCGCGAGCCGGTTGGCGATCTCCTTGTGGGCGGCTTCGTCGGGGCCCGCGGCGCCGTGCGCGGCCCGGCCGGACAGGGATCCGAAGAGGGCCTCCAGGCGGTCGAGTTCCGCCATGACGGAGGTGCCGCCGGCGTCGCCGGCCGGGGTGGCCGCGGTGTCGTCCCGCGGTGCGAGGGCGCGGTGCAGGTGTGCGGCGAGGGCCACCGGGGTGGGGTGGTCGAAGACCAGGGTCGCGGCCAGGCGCAGCCCGGTGTCGGCGGCGAGCCGGTTGCGCATCTCGACGGCGGTGAGGGAGTCGAAGCCGAGTTCCTTGAAAGCGCGGTCGACGGTGATGCCCTCGGGGCCGCCGTGGCCGAGGACGGCCGCGGCGTGGGCGCGTACGGCGTCGAGGAGCAGTTCCTCCTGTTCCTCGGCGGGCACGCCCGGAAGGCGGTCGGCGAGGGTGCCGGTGGGGCCGCTGGGCTGCCGGGGGCCGCTGGGGGCGTGGGCGTCGGTCGTGCCGACGAGGGCGCTGAGGAACGGGGGGACGGGTCCGGCGGCGCGCAGGGCCGCCGGGTTGAGGCGGATCGGGACCTGGAGGGGGGTGTCCCGTGTCTGGGCGGCGTCGAAGAGCGCGAGGCCCTCGGCGTCGGTGAGGGGCATGACGCCGCCTCGGGCGAGACGGCGGTGCATGCCGCTCTGGTCGAGGTGGCCGGCCATGCGGCTGTTGCTGGACCACAGGCCCCAGGCGAGGGAGACGCCGGGCAGTCCCAGGGAGCGGCGGTGGTCGGCGAACGCGTCGAGGAAGGCGTTGGCGGCCGCGTAGCCGCCCTGCCCGGGGCTGCCGAACAGCGCGGACGAGGAGGAGTAGAGGACGAACGCCGAGAGGTCGAGGTCCTTGGTGAGGTCGTGCAGGTGGAGTACGGCGTCGACCTTGGGACGCAGGACGGTGTCGAGGGTTTCGGGCGTGAGGGTGGCCAGGGTGCCGTCGGAGAGGACGCCGGCGGTGTGGACGACGGCGGTCAGCGGGTGGGCGGCGGGGACGGCGGCGAGCAGCGCGGCGAGCTGGTCGCGGTCGGCCGCGTCGCAGGCCCGTACGGTGACGCGGGCGCCGAGCCCGGCGAGTTCGTCGGCGAGTTCGGCGGCGCCCTCGGCTTCGGGGCCCTGCCGGCCGGCGAGGACGAGGTGGCGTACGCCGTGGGCGGTGACGAGGTGGCGGGCGACCGCGCTGCCGAGGGTGCCGGTGCCGCCGGTGACGAGGACCGTGCCGTGGGGCCCGAAGGCGGGCGGCATGGTCAGGACGAGCTTTCCGGTGTGGCGGGCCTGGCTGAGGGTGCGGAACGCCTCGCGGGCGTGCCGGACCTCGTGGACGGTCAGCGGCAGGGGCCGCAGCACGCCCGCCTCGAACAGGACGAGGAGTTCGCGGAGCATCTCCCCGACCGTTTCGGGGCCGGCCTGGACGAGGTCGAAGGCCTGGTAGTGGGTGCCGGGGTGGGCGGCGGCGACGGTCTGCGGGTCGCGGACGTCGGCCTTGCCCAGTTCGAGGAAGTGGCCGCCGCGGGGCAGGAGGCGCAGGGAGGCGTCGACGAATTCCCCGGCGAGGGAGTTGAGGACGATGTCGACGCCGCGGCCCGCGGTGCGGGCGAGGAAGGCGTCGGCGAAGCCGGTGGTGCGGGAGTCGGCGATGGCGTCGTCGGTGAGGCCGAGTCCTCGCAGGGTGTCCCACTTGCCGGTGCTCGCGGTGGCGTGGACCGTGAGGCCGAGGTGGCGGGCCAGTTGCAGGGCGGCCATGCCGACGCCGCCGGCGGCCGCGTGGACGAGCAGGGACTGGCCGGGGGTGGCCCGGGCCAGGCGGGTCAGCGCGTAGTGGGCGGTGAGGAACACGGCGGGGACGGAGGCGGCTTCGGCGTAGGTCCAGCCGGCCGGGACCGGGGCGACCATGCGGTGGTCGGCGACGGCGTACGGGCCGAATCCGCCGGTCCACATGCCGAGGACCCGGTCTCCGGGGGTGAGGGTGCTCACGCCGGGTCCGACCTCGGTGACGACGCCGGCCCCCTCGGCTCCCATGACGGCCGCTTCGCCGGGATACATGCCCAGTGCGATGAGGGTGTCGCGGAAGTTGATGCCGGCGGCCCGTACGGAGATCCGTACCTGGCCTTCCTCCAGGGGGGCCAGGGTGTCGGGGGCGGGGGCGAGGCGCAGGCCTTCGAGGGTGCCGCTGCCGTCGGTGGCGAGCCGCCAGGCGGTGGTGCCGGCGTCCGGTACGAGGAGGTCCGTACGGGGGTCGGTGGTGCCGGCGCGGGCCAGCCGGGGTGCGCGGACGGCGGCGCCGCGGACGGCGAGCTGGGGTTCGGTGCCGGCCAGGGCGGCGGCCAAGGCGGTGCCGTCGACGGCGGCGGGGTCCAGGTCGAGGAGGGCGAAGCGGCCGGGTTCCTCGGACTGGGCGGAGCGGATCAGGCCCCACAGGGTGGCGGTGGCCGGGTCGGTGACGTGCTCGTCGGGAGCGGTGGCGACGGCGCCGCGGGTGACGAGGGTGAGGGCGGTGTGCGCGTACCGCTCGGGGGCGTCCAGCCAGGTCCGGGCGAGGTCGAGGGTCCGGTGGGTGACGGTGTGGGCGGTCGCGGCCTCGGGGCGGGGGTGCTGGGGGAAGGAGACGACGACGCTGTCGGGGGTGGCGGCGTCGGTGTCGGCGAACAGCGCGGCCAGGTCGGGGTACCAGTCGCCGTGGCCGCCGGTGCTCTCCAGGGCGGCGAGGACCTTGGCGTGGTCCTCGCCGACGACGGCGATGCGGCGTCCGGGCGGGGCCGCGGCGGTGTGCTGCCGCGGCCAGGTCACCTCGTGGAGGGATCCGCCCCGCAGGGCGCCCACGGGGCCCGCGGCGGCGGCGAGCTGTTCGTCGGAGACGGTACGGACGAGGAGTTCCTCCACGTCGAGGACGGGGCGGCCGTCCTCGTCGGCGCAGCGCAGGGTGACGGCGTCGGGGCCGGCGGGGGTGACGGTGACGCGCAGCCGGTCGGCGCCCTCGGCGTGCAGGCGGACGCCGCGGACGGCGAACGGCATGCGGGCGCGGCCGTCGTCGGGGAAGAACGCGCCGAGGCTCATCGCCTGGAGCGCCGCGTCGAGGAGCGCCGGGTGGATGCCGAAGCCCGCGGAGCCCTCGCGGGTCTGCGGGGGCAGGGCCACTTCGGCGTGGACGGCGGTGCCGTCGCGCCAGCCGTCGCGGAAGCCGCGGAAGTGCGGGCCGTAGTCGTAGCCGCGGGCGGTGAACTCCTCGTAGAAGGAGTCGGGGGCCGGGCGGGACGCGGGCCGGGCGGCGGGCGCCGGCCACCCGGGAGCGGCGGCGGGCGGCGTGTCCCCGGCGGGGGCGGCGACGGCCTCCGCGTGCCGCTGCCAGGGCGAGCCGGGGGCGGCGCCCGCGGCGCGGGAGTGGACGGTGAGGGTGCGCCGGCCCTCCCCGTCGGCGGCGGAGACGAGCAGGCGCAGTTCGACGGCGCCGGTGTCGGGCAGGACCACGGGGGCCTGGAGGATCAGCTCGTCGAGGCGGTCGCAGCCGGACTGCCGGCCGGCCCACAGGGCCAGGTCGACGAGGGCCGCGCCGGGCAGCAGTACGGTGCCCAGCAGGGCGTGGTCGGCGAGCCAGGGCTGGGTGTCGGCGCCGATGCGGGCGGTGTAGACGACCGATCCGGACTCGGGGAGTTCGACGCCGGCACCGAGCAGGGGGTGCCCGGCCTCGTGGAGGCCCACGGAGGCGGCGTCGCCGCGGCGGGCGGGCGCGTTGTACCAGTAGCGCTCGCGCTGGAAGGGGTAGGTGGGCAGTTCCACCCGGCGGGACCCGCTGCCGAAGAGGGCGTCCGCGTCGATCTCGACGCCGCTGACGTGGGCCATGCCGAGCGCGGCGCCGAACCAGCGGGCACCGCCCTTGTCGCGGCGCAGGGTGGCGAGGACGGCGGCGTGGGCGCCGGTGTCGGCGACGGTCTCCTGGAGGGAGGCCGCGAGCATCGGGTGGGGGCTGGATTCGAGGAAGACCTCGTGGCCGTCGGCGATGAGGGAGCGCACGGCCCGCTCGAACTCGACGGGTTCGCGCATGTTGCGGTACCAGTACGCGGAGTCCAGTGCGGCGGTGTCGAGGAGGCCGCCGGTGACGGTGGAGTAGAAGGGGATCCCGCCGGTCCGCGGGGCGACGGGGGCGAGGACCTCCAGGAGGTGCTCCTTGAGGGCGTCGACCTGGGCGGAGTGCCCGGCCGTGTCCACGCCGGGGATGGCACGGGCGTGGACGCCCTGCGCGGTCAGCTCGTCGAGGAGTTCGCGCAGGGCGGCGGGCTCCCCGGCGACGGCGGCGGTGCCGGGGCTGTTGACGGCGGCGACGGACAGCCGGTCGCCGAAGCGCTCCAGGCGGCGCCGCAGCGCGTCGGGGGCCAGCGATACGGCGATCATGCCGCCCTTGCCCGCGAGGGTCAGCCAGGCCTGGCTGCGCAGGGCGACGATGCGGGCCGCGTCGTCGAGGGAGAGCCCGCCGGACACGTACGCGGCGGCGATCTCGCCCTGGGAGTGGCCGACGACGGCCGAGGGGTGGACGCCGAGGGACCGCCAGGCGGCGGCCAGCGACACCATCATGGTGAACAGGACGGGCTGGACGACGTCGACGCGGCCGAGCGAGGGCGCGCCGGGGACCTGCCGCAGGACGTCCATGACGGACCAGTCCAGGTAAGAGCCGAGGGCGGCGTCGCAGGCGAGGGCGGCCTCCCGGAAGACGGGCGAGCGGTCGAGGAGCCCGTCGGCCATGGCGGGCCACTGGGAGCCCTGGCCGGGGAAGACGAACACGACGCGGTCGCCGGGGCCGGCGGCCCCCCGCAGTACGGCCAGGTGCGGCCGGTCCTGGGCGAGTGCGTTGAGGGCGTCGAGGATCTCCTCGCGGCTCTCGCCGATGACGGCGGCCCGGCGGGCGAACCGGGAGCGGGCCTTGAGCAGGGTGTACCCGGCGTCGGCGGGGTGGGTGCCGGGGTGTTCGAGGAGTCCGGCGCGCAGCCGGGCCGCCTGGGCGCGCAGGGCGTTGTCGGAGCGCGCGGACAGCAGCAGCGGGACGGTGACCTCCTCCCACCCGTCGGTGCCGGTGTCGGCGCCGGGCGCGGTGTCGGGGCCGGTGGCGGCGGGGCGGGGGGCTTCCTCGACGATGACGTGGGCGTTGGTGCCGCTGATGCCGAACGCGGACACGGCGGCCCGGCGGGGGGTGTCGGCCTGCGGCCAGTCGACGTCGTCGGTGAGCAGGGACACCGCGCCGGACGACCAGTCGACGCGCGGGGTGGGCTCGTCGACGTGCAGGGTGCGGGGCAGGGTCCGGCCGCGCAGCGCGAGCACCATCTTGATGACGCCGGCGACTCCGGCGGCGGCCTGGGTGTGGCCGATGTTGGACTTCACGGATCCGAGCCACAGCGGGTGCTCGGTGGAGCGGCCTTCGCCGTAGGTGGCGAGGACGGCCTGTGCCTCGATGGGGTCGCCGAGTTCCGTTCCGGTGCCGTGCGCCTCGACGGCGGTGATGTCACCGGGCTCCAGACCGGCGTCGGCGAGGGCCTGGCGGATGACGCGCTGCTGGGAGGGGCCGTTGGGGGCGGTCAGGCCGTTGGAGGCGCCGTCCTGGTTGACGGCGGAGCCGCGGATGACGGCGAGGACGGGGTGCCCGTTGCGTTCGGCGTCGGAGAGCCGCTCGACGAGCAGCAGGCCGGCCCCCTCGCCCAGGGCGACGCCGTCCGCGGAGGCCGCGAAGGCGCGGGAGCGGCCGGTGGGCGACATGACGCGCTGGCGGGAGAACTCGACGAGCATCTCGGGCGTGGACATGACGGTGGCGCCGCCGACGAGGGCCAGGCCGCATTCGCCGCGGCGCAGCGACTGCACGGCCAGGTGCAGGGCGACCAGGGACGCCGAGCAGGCGGTGTCGACGGTCACGGCGGGACCTTCGAGCCCGAAGACGTACGAGAGGCGGCCCGACATGACGCTGGCGGAGTTTCCGGTGCCGAGGTAGCCGTCGAAGTCCTCGTCGCCGTTCTGCAGCAGCGGCATGTAGTGCTGGCCGTTGGTGCCGACGAACACGCCGGTCCGGCTGCCGCGCAGCAGGCCGGGGTCGATTCCGGCCCGCTCCATGGCCTCCCAGGAGGTTTCCAGCAGGAGCCGCTGCTGCGGGTCCATGGCGAGGGCCTCGCGGGGCGAGATGCCGAAGAACTCCGGGTCGAAGTCGGGGGCCTCGTGGAGGAATCCGCCTTCGCGGACGTACGTACGGCCCTTCGCGTCGGGGTCCGGGTCGTAGAGGCCGTCCAGGTCCCAGCCACGGTTGGTGGGGAAGGTGGAGATGGCGTCGCCGCCACCGCGCACCAGCTGCCACAGCTCGTCGGGGGTGTTGATGCCGCCGGGGAAGCGGCAGGCCATGGCGACGATCGCGACGGGTTCCGCGTCCCCGCCGGCGGGGGCGGTGGCGAACGGTCCGTCCGCCTGTTCGTCGGGTCCGCCCGACGCCAGTTCGTGGAGGTGGCGGGCGACGGCCGCGCTGGTGGGGTGGTCGAAGACGAGGGAGGCCGGCAGTTCCAGCCCGGTGGCCTCGCGCAGCCTGTTGCGCAGTTCGACGGCGGTCACGGAGTTCACGCCGAGTTCCCGGAACGCCCGGTCGGGGGTGACGTCCTCGGCGGAGCTGTGGCCGAGGACGGCCGCCACGTGCGTACGGACCAGCCGCAGCAGTTCGCGGCGCCGCTCCTCGGCGTTCTTCCCGCGCAGGCCGGCTGCGAGGGCTCCGGGGGTGTCGCGGGCGTCCTCGGCGGCCCGCCGTTCGGCTGCGCGCAGCGCCCGTACGGCGGGCAGTTCATCGAGGAGGGTGCCGGGGCGGGCGGCGGTGTAGGCGGGCGCGAAGCGTTCCCAGTCGACGTCGGCGACGACGATGCCGCTGTCGCGGCGGGCGACGAGCGTGCCGAGTGCGTCGAGGGCCCGCTCGGGCTCCAGGAGGGCCAGGCCCGCGCGGAGGAGCCGCTCGGCGGCGGGCCCGGTGAGGGCGTCCCGCCAGGGGGTCCAGGCCACCGAGGTGGCGGGGAGCCCGCGGTGGCGGCGCTGTTCGGCAAGGGCGTCGAGGTAGGCGGTGCCGGCCGCGTAGCCGCCCTGCCCGGCGCCGCCCCACACGCCGGCCACGGAGGAGAACAGGACGAGGGTGTCCGGCGCGGCACCGTCGGGGAGCGTGCCGAGCAGGGCGTCGAGACGGCCCGCGAGGCCGCTCTTGGCGGTGACGGCCGCCGCGAAGCCTTCCAGGGTCGTGTCCCCGAGGGCGGTGAGCGCGGCGGCCGGCGGGGCGACGTACACGGCGGAGGGCGTGTACCGGGCGAGGAGGGAGCGCAGCCCGGCGTCGTCGGCGAGGTCGCACGCGCCGAGGGTGGTGCGGTCGGCGAGGTCGGCGAAGTCCTCGCCGGAGAGGTCGGGCAGGGTCGCGGCGGGTCCGGCGAGGACGACGTGCCCGGCGCCGTCGGCGAGCAGCCGGCGGGCGAGGGCTCCGGCGACGGGAGCGGTGTCGCCGACGATCAAGGCGGTGCCGTGCCCGGCAGGGGCTTGCGCGGTGCGGCCGGGGGCGGCCGGGAGGAGCCGGCGCCCATAGGTGCCGGACCCGCGTACGGCGACCTGGTCCTCCGCTCCCGGCGCGGCGAGGAAGGCGGCCAGCCGCCGGAAGGAGCGGGCGTCGGGCTCGGCGGGCAGGTCGACGAGACCGCCCCACTGGGAGGGCAGTTCCAGCGCGGCGACCCGCCCCAGACCCCAGGTCTGGGCCTGTACGGGCGAGGGGGACTCGGCGGGCGACACGGCGACCGCGCCGGTGGTCGCGGCCCACAGGCGGGCCTCGGTCCCGGCGTCCGCGGCGGCCTGCGTCAGGGTGAGGGTGGCGGTGAGACCGAGGGGGACGCCCGGGTGGTCGGGGTGCTCGCCGGGCATGAGGGAGAGCAGCGACAGGACACCGGTGAGCGGCTGGGCGCCGGGGCGGCCGGCGGCCTCGGCGAGGTGGGCCCGCAGGAGGGAGCGGTCGGCGTGGACGGGATCGATGGCGAGGGTCTCCACGGCTGCTCCGAGGCCGGTGAGGGCCTGCCKGGCGGATTCCGCGTCGGCGCGGCCGGCCGGGGAGTCGGGCAGGACGAGCAGCCAGCGACCGTGCAGCCGGGCGGCGCTGTCGTCGCCGCGCAGGCTGTGCCAGCCGACGCGGTAGCCGAGGGGCTCCGGCCCGTCGGCGTCGGCGCGGGCGGCGGGGGCTGCGGGCAGCCAGTGGTGGGTGCGCTGGAAGGCGTAGGTGGGCAGGTCGACGCGGCGGGCGCCGGTGCCCTCGAAGAGCTGCGCCCAGTCGATGTCGGTGCCGCGCACGAAGAGCTCGGCGACGGAGGTCAGGAAGCGTTGCAGGCCGCCTTCGTCACGGCGGAGCGAGCCGGTGGTGACCACCTCGGCACCGACCGCCTCCGCCGTCTCCTGGATCCCCATGGTGAGGAC
>NZ_JBFRER010000183.1:0-9682 GCF_052114405.1 Streptomyces sp. M-16
CGACGTTGATGCGGCGGGCCCGTACGCCGTCGGCCTCGCAGGCCGCGAGGAGCTCGTCCAGGGCCTGCGGGTCACCGGAGACCACCGTGGAGCGGGGGCCGTTGACGGAGGCGAGGGAGAGCCGCTCGCCCCAGGTGGAGATGCGTTCGGTCACGGCGTCGGCGACGTCGGCCACCGACACCATGCCGCCCTTGCCCGCGAGGGCCACGATCGCCTTGGCCCGCAGCGCGGACACCTTCGCCGCGTCCTGGAGCGACAGCGCGCCGGACACGGCGGCGGCGGCGATCTCGCCCTGCGAGTGGCCCAGCACGGCGGCCGGGCGCACCCCGTGGAAGCGCCACAGCTCGGCGAGGGAGACCATCACGGCCCACAGGGCGGGCTGGACCACGTCGACGCGGTCGAAGCCGGGGACGCCGTCCTTCTGGCGGAGCACGTCCAGCAGCGACCAGTCGGTGTGCGGGGCGAGTGCCTCGGCGCACGCGTCGAGGCGGGCGGCGAACACCGGGGAGGCCTCGTACAGCTCCACGGCCATGCCGACCCACTGGGAGCCCTGGCCGGGGAAGACGAGGACGGGACGGTCGGCGCCCGCGGCGGCGGTGACGCCGGTGGTGTCGCCCTCGGCGAGCTCGGCGAGCCCGGCGAGGAACTCCTCGTGCTTGGCGGCGACGACCGCGCCGCGCACCGGGTGGGCGGTACGGGTGGTGGCCAGCGAGAAGCCGGTGGAGGCGGGCGCGGCGCCGTCCCGTACGTGGGCCAGCAGGCGGGCGGCCTGCTCGCGCAGGGCGGCGGGGGTGCGGGCGGAGAGGATCCACGGCACGGGGCCGCCGGTCTCCTCCCCGGGGGACGGCTGCGCCGGCCGGTCGGCGGGGGCGGCCTCTTCGAGGATGACGTGGGCGTTGGTGCCGCTGACGCCGAAGGAGGAGACCCCGGCCCGGCGGGGCTCGTCGCCGCGGGGCGTCCAGTCCCGGGACTCGTTCAGCAGCCGGACGCCGCCGGAGGACCAGTCGATGTGCGGGGACGGCTCGTCCGCGTGGAGGGTCTTGGGGAGCACGCCGTGGCGCAGTGCCTGCACCATCTTGATGACGCCGGCGAGGCCGGCGACGGGGCCGCCGTGCCCGATGTTGGACTTCGACGAGCCGAGCCACAGGGGCTGGTCGGCGGTGTGCTCCTGCCCGTAGGTGGCGAGCAGGGCCTGCGCCTCGATGGGGTCGCCGAGGGAGGTGCCGGTGCCGTGCGCCTCGACGGCGTCGACGTCCTGCGGGGTGAGGCGGGCGTTGGCGAGGGCGCGGCGGATGACCTCCTGCTGCGCGGGCTCGCTGGGGGCGGTGAGGCCGTTGCTGGCGCCGTCCTGGTTGAGGGCGGAACCGCGGATGACGGCGAGGACCCGGTGGCCGTTGCGGCGCGCGTCGGAGAGGCGCTCCACGAGCAGCACGCCGGCGCCCTCGGACCAGGTGGTGCCGTCGGCGTCGGCGCCGAAGGCCTTGCAGCGGCCGTCGGCGGCCAGCGCGCGTTGCCGGCTGAACTCGACGAACGCGGCGGGGCTGGACATGACGGCCACGCCCGCGGCCAGGGCGAGCGAGCACTCGCCCTGGCGCAGGGCCTGCACGGCCAGGTGCAGGGCGACGAGGCCGGAGGAGCAGGCGGTGTCGACGGTGACGGCGGGGCCGGCCAGCCCGAAGGCGTAGGCGACCCGCCCCGACAGGACGCTCGACATGGTGCCGGTGCCGATGTAGCCCTCGACCCCGTCCGGCAGCGCGTCCAGCCGGGAGGCGTAGTCGGAGGCGACGGCGCCGACGAAGACGCCCGTCTCGGTGCCCTTCAGCGACGTCGGGTCGTACCCGGCGCGCTCCAGGGTCTCCCAGGCGGTCTCCAGGAACAGCCGCTGCTGCGGGTCCATGGCGGCCGCCTCGCGCGGCGAGATGCCGAAGAGCTCCGGGTCGAAGAGGGTGGCGCCCTGCAGGAAGCCGCCCTCGCGGACGTACGTCTTGCCGGGGGCGTCGGGGTCGGGGTCGTACAGGTCGGTGTCCCAGCCGCGGTCGGCCGGGAAGGGGCCGATCGCGTCGGTACCGGACGCCACGAGGTTCCAGAAGCCCTCGGGGTCGGTGACCCCGCCCGGGAAGCGGCAGGCCATCGAAACGATGGCGATCGGCTCGTGCCCGGCGTCCTCCGCGTCGCGCAGCTGCTGCTTGGTACGGCTCAGATCGGCTGTGACGCGCTTGAGGTATTCACGGAGCTTCTCTTCGTTGCTCGTCGACATGCTCGGTACTCCTAAGTGGATATGGGACGCAGGAGCAGGTCAGGAAGCTCCCAGTTCCTTGTCGATCAGTGCGAAGATCTCGTCGTCCGTCACCGCGGCGAGGGCGTCGTCGTCGAGGACGTCCGCCTCCGTCTCGGTGGCGCGCCACTTCCACAGCAGCGCTTCGAGCCGCTTGGTGACGGTGTCGCGGGCGGCGCCGTCCGGGGCGGCGTCCGCCAGTACGGCTTCCAGGGCGGCGAGTTCACGCAGTCCGGGCGCCTGCGCGCCGCGGGCGGTGCCCAGCTGGTCGAGCAGGTGCCGGGCGAGGGCAAGCGGGGTCGGGTGGCTGAAGACGAGGGTCGCGGGCAGGGACAGTCCGGTCGCGGCGGTGAGCCGGTTGCGCAGTTCGACCGCGGTCAGCGAGTCGAACCCGAGTTCCCGGAAGGCCCGTTCGGCCTCCACGGATTCCGTCTCCGGGTGGCCGAGGACCGCGGCCACCCGGGTACGGACGAGGTCGGTGACCGTGCGCTCCTGCTCCTGCGGGGAGAGCGCGGCCAGCCGCTGTGCGAACGTTTCGGCCTCCGCCGCGTCCTGCGAGGCGGCCGTCCGGCGTACGGGCGCACGCGTCACGGTGCCCGCCCCGCCGGTGGCTCCGGCGGCGGCCGCGGCGGCGGTCAGTTCCCCGGCGGACGCCAGCCGCGAAGCGAACGACGCGATGGTGGCCACGGGGCGGCCGGTGGCGTCGGCGACCGTGAGGGCCACCTCGTCCGGTCCGGCCGGGGTCAGGTGCACGCGCACGCGCGAGGCGCCCGCGGCGTGCAGGCGCACGCCGCTCCACGCGAACGGCAGCCAGGCCGTTCCGTCCTCCGCTTCCGGCCCGCTCACCGCCAGCGCGTGGAGCGCGGCGTCGAGCAGGGCCGGGTGGAGGCCGAACCGGCCGGCGTCCTCCTGCTGATCCTCGGGCAGCACCACCTCGGCGTACACCCCGACACCGTCGCCCGGGAGCCAGACCTCGGCCAACCCCTGAAAGGCGGGGCCGTACCCGTACCCCGACCCCGACAGCCCCTCATAGAACCCGTCGAGGTCCACCCGCTCGGCGCCGGCCGGGGGCCAGGCGGTGAGCTCGCGGCCCGGCTCGGGGGTTTCGGCGCTGCTGAGGACGCCGTGGGCGTGGCGGGTCCAGGGGCCGTCGGCGGCGTCCTGGCGGCCGTACACGGCGACGGTGCGCCCGGAGGTGGTGTCGGGCGGGCCGAGGACGATCTGGAGCAGGACGGGGCCCTCGTCGGGCAGGACGAGGGGGGCCTCCAGGGTGAGTTCGTCGAGGGTGTCGCAGCCGGCCTCGTCACCGGCGCGGACGGCGAGTTCGACGAACGCGGCGCCGGGCAGCACCCGGGCTCCGGCGACGACGTGGTCGGCGAGCCAGGGGTGGGTGCGCAGCGACAGGCGGCCGGTGAGGACGGTCTGGCCGCCCTCGGCGAGGCGGACGGCCGCCCCGAGGAGGGGGTGGTCGGCGGCGCCGAGGCCGGCGGCGGCCACGTCGGCGGCGGCGGAGCCCGCTCCGGTGGCCGTCAGCCAGTAGCGCTCGCGCTGGAAGGCGTACGTGGGCAGCTCCACGCCGGAGACGTCCTGGCCGGCGTGGACGGTCCGCCAGTCGACGGGGGCGCCGTGGGTCCAGGCCTGGGCGAGGGAGGCGAGGAAGCGCTGCGGGCCGCCCTCGTCGCGGCGCAGGGTGCCGAGGGTGACGGCGGACGGGTCCGTGGTGTCGATGGTCTCCTGGACGCCGATGGTGAGGACGGGGTGGGCGCTGGTCTCCACGAAGACCTTGTGGCCGCGCTCCAGGAGGCCGCTGATGGCGTCCTGGAAGCGGACGGTGCGGCGGAGGTTGGTGTACCAGTACTCGGCGTCGAGTTCGGAGCCGTCGGCCCAGTCGCCGGTGACGGTGGAGAAGAAGGGGATCTCGGCGGTGCGCGGCTCGATGCCGGCGAGCAGGCCGATGACCTCGTCGCGGATCGACTCCACTTGCGGACCGTGCGAGGCGTAGTCCACGTTGATCCGGCGGGCACGGACCCCGTCGGCCTCGCAGGCCGCCATCAGCTCGTCCAGGGCCTGCGGATCACCGGAGACCACCGTGGACTGCGGACCGTTCACCGAGGCCAGGGCCAGGCGCTCGCCCCAGGCGGTGATGCGTTCTGTCACCGCGTCAGCGGTGTCGGCGACGGAGACCATGCCGCCCTTGCCGGCCAGCGCGACGATGGCCCGCGCCCGCAGCGCGGACACCTTGGCCGCGTCCTCCAGGGACAGCGCCCCGGACACGGCCGCGGCGGCGATCTCGCCCTGCGAGTGACCCACGACGGCCGCCGGGACGACTCCGGCGGCACGCCACAGCTCGGCCAGCGACACCATCACGGCCCACAGCGCCGGCTGCACGACATCCACCCGGTCGAAACCGGGAGCGCCGTCCTCCTGACGCAGCACGTCCAGGAGCGACCATTCCGTGTGCGGGGCCAGCGCCTCGGCACACGCGTCCAGGCGGCCCGCGAACACCGGCGAGGCCCCGTACAGCTCCACCGCCATCCCCGCCCACTGGGAACCCTGCCCCGGGAACACGAACACCGTCTTGCCGGTGCCCGCCTGCCCCTGGTGCACGCCCGTCGCGGTGTCGCCCCCGGCGAGGGCGGCGAGGGCGCGCTCGGTGTCCTGGGCGGAGGTCAGCGAGGTGATCGCCGCGCGGTGGTCGAAGGCGGCCCGGGTGGTGGCCAGGGCGATGCCGGTGGCGGTGTGCGCGTCGGGGTGCTTCCCGGCGTGCGCGGCGAGCCGTCCGGCCTGGCCGCGCAGGGCGGCGGCGGTGCGGGCGGACAGGAGCCACGGGGTGCCGGCCACGGGGGCGGACAGGACGGCGGGGCGGCCGGGGCCGGTCCCGTCCGGCTCGCCCTCCGGGTCCGCTCCGGTGTCCTCGGGGGTCTGTTCCAGGATGACGTGGGCGTTGGTGCCGCTGATGCCGAACGCGGACACCCCGGCCCGCCGCGGACGGCCGGTCTCCGGCCAGGCGCGCGCCTCGGTCAGCAGTTCCACGGCGCCGGAGGCCCAGTCGATCTTCGGGGAGGGTGCGTCGACGTGCAGGGTCTGCGGGAGCAGGCCGCCGCGGATCGCCATGACCATCTTCATCACGCCGGCCGCGCCCGAAGCCGCCGAGGTGTGGCCGATGTTGGACTTCACCGAGCCGAGCCACAGCGGCCGGTCGGCGGGCCGGTTCTGCCCGTACGTGGCGAGCAGGGCCTGGGCCTCGATGGGGTCGCCGAGGGTGGTGCCGGTGCCGTGCGCCTCGACGGCGTCGACGTCGGCGGCGGAGACGCGGGCGTTGGCGAGGGCCTGCTTGATGACCCGCATCTGGGCGGGCCCGTTGGGGGCGGTGAGCCCGTTGCTGGCGCCGTCCTGGTTGACGGCGGTGCCCCGGATCACGGCGAGGACCCGGCGGCCGGCGCGGCGGGCGTCGGAGAGCCGTTCGAGGAGGAGCATGCCGACGCCCTCGGCGGGCCCGAAGCCGTCGGCGGCGGCGGCGAAGGCCTTGCAGCGGCCGTCGGCGGCCAGCGCCCGCTGGCGGCTGAACTCCACGAACCCGGCGGGGTTCGACATGACGGTGACACCGCCGGCGAGGGCCATCGAGCACTCGCCGCCCCGCAGTGCCTGGGCGGCCATGTGCAGGGCGACGAGGGAGGAGGAGCAGGCGGTGTCGATGGTGACGGCCGGGCCCTCCAGGCCGAGGGAGTAGGAGAGCCGGCCGGACATGACGCTGGCCAGGTTGCCGGTGCCGAGGTACCCCTCCAGCTCCTCCGGGGCCTGGAGGATGCCGGTGGTGTAGTCGATGGCGCTGAAGCCCACGAAGGTGCCGGTGAGGCTGCCCTTGAGGGTGTCCGGGTCGATCCCGGCGCGTTCGACGGCCTCCCAGCCGGTCTCCAGCAGCAGCCGCTGCTGGGGGTCCATGGCGAGGGCCTCGCGCGGGGAGATCCCGAAGAAGCCGGCGTCGAACTCGTCGAGGTCGTGCAGGAAGCCGCCTTCCTTCACGTAGTTGGTGCCCGGCTTGTCGGGGTCGGGGTCGTAGAGGGACTCGATGTCCCACCCGCGGTTGACGGGGAAGCCGCCGACGGCGTCGCCGCCGGCCGCGACCAGCTCCCACAGGTCCTCGGGGGAGCTCACCCCGCCGGGGTAGCGGCAGGCCATGCCGGTGATCGCGATCGGCTCGTGGCCGGCCGACTCGGCCGCCTGCAGCCGCTTGCGGGTCTGCTGCAGGTCGGCCGTCGCCCGCTTGAGGTATTCGAGGAGCTTCTCTTCGTTGTTCGCCATGGTCGGTATCTCCGTGGGCCCCGGGGGGCGGATCGCTGGCCGGCGGGTGGGATGGGGGAAGGGGTGCCTCCCCGGACGGGCCGTGGCCCGGCCGGGGAGACACCCCTCCCGGATGTGTCAGGAGGTGCCCAGCTCTTTGTCGAGCAGGGCGAACATGTCGTCGGCGGTGGCGCTCTGCAGGCCGTCGCCGGTGCTCTCGTCCGGGGTGGCTTCGGTGCCGCCCACGGTCCACAGCAGGGCTTCGAGGCGCTGCTTGAGCTTGGTGCGGGTGTCGCTGTCGGGTGCGGCGGCGGCGAGCGCGCCTTCGAGGCGGTCGAGCTCGTCGAGGACCGAGCCGACGGGTGCCGTCGACTCCGGCAGCAGGGCGCCGCGCAGGTGGCCGGCGAGGGCCGCCGGGTTGGGGTAGTCGAAGACGATGGTGGCGGGGAGCTTCAGGCCGGTGGCGGCTCCGAGGCGGTCGCGCAGTTCCACGGCGGTCAGCGAGTCGAAGCCGAGGCCCTTGAAGGCGCGCCCGGGTTCGATGGCGTCGCCCGAGTCGTGGCCGAGGACGCCGGCCACCTTCTCGCGCACCAGGTCGAGGAGGATCGTCTCGCGCTCGGCGGGGTTCGCCGCGGTGAGTTCCTCGACGAGCCGGGCCGCGGCCCCGGTGGCGGCGGCCGCCGCCGTCCCGGCGGGTTCGTCGGAGGCCTTCAGGGCGGCGCGGGCCTCCGGGACGCCCTGGATGAGCGGGCTGGGACGGCCGGAGGTGAAGCCGCGGGCGAAGCGCTCCCACTCGACGTCGGCGACGGCGCGGAACACCTCGTCGTGCTCGACGGCCTGGACCATCGCGTTCAGGGCGAGTTCGGGGTCCATCTCGATGACGCCGCGGCGGCGCATGTACTCCTCCACGCCGTCGCCCTCCATCATGCCGCCGCCGCCCCAGGCGCCCCAGGCGAGGGAGGTGGCGGTGAGGCCGCGGGCCCGGCGCTGCTGGGCGAACGCGTCGAGGTAGGCGTTGCCGGGGGCGTAGCCGCCGTGCCGGCCGCTGCCCCAGACGCCGGAGTTGGAGGAGAACAGGACGAACGCGTCGAGCGCGGTGTCGCCGAGGAGCTCGTCGAGGTGACGGGCGCCGTCGATCTTGCCCTCGTTGATCTTCCGGTACTCGTCGGTGGTCATCTCGTCGACGAGGGTCGACTGGACGATGCCGACGGCGTGGACGACCGCCGTCAGGGGCTGCCCGGCCGGGATCGCGTCGAGGACCGCCTTGAGCTGGGCGCGGTCGGACACGTCGCAGGCCGGGATGGTGACGTCGGCGCCCAGCGCCCGGAGTTCGGCGGCGAGTTCCGCGGCCCCGGGGGCGTCGGCGCCGCGCCGGCTGGTGAGGACGAGGTGGGCGGCGCCGGTGGCGGCGAGGCGGCGGGCCACGCGGGCGCCGACGCCTCCGGTGCCGCCGGTGACCAGGACGGTCCCGGACGGCTCCCAGCGGCGGACCGGCTCGCGGTCGCCGAGCGGGGCCCGGACCAGGCGGCGGCCGAAGGCTCCGCCGGCCCGGACCGCGACCTGGTCCTCGTCGCCGAGGCCGGTGAGGACCCGGGCGAGCCGGGCCGCGGCCCGCTCGTCGAGTTCCGCCGGCAGGTCGACGAGCCCGCCCCAGGC
Source organism: Streptomyces sp. M-16 (assembly GCF_052114405.1). Taxonomy (NCBI): domain Bacteria; kingdom Bacillati; phylum Actinomycetota; class Actinomycetes; order Kitasatosporales; family Streptomycetaceae; genus Streptomyces; species Streptomyces sp. M-16. The sequence continues at coordinate 8,213 of NZ_JBFRER010000183.1, forward strand.
ACGGGGCTGTTCGAGGCCGACGACCCGGCCGAGGCCCCACAGCTGGGCCTGGACGGGATCGGCGGGCGCGTCCGACGGCCCGGTGGCGACGGCGCCATGGGTGAGCGCCCACAGGGGCGCGGTGACGCGGGCGTCGTTCAGTGCCTGGACGAGGACGAGGGTGCCGGTGGCGACGGCGTCCCGGTCGGCGGCGTCGCCGAACAGGGAGACCACCCCGGTGAACGGGCCGTCGGGCAGCAGCGCGGCCCAGGCCGTGCGGTCGGCGTCGCCCGGGTCGAGGGCGATGCGGTGGACGTCGGCGCCGTGCGCGGCGAGCGCGGCGACGGTGGCGGCGGGGCGCTCCGGGTCGGCCGCCCGCAGGGGTTCCACGACGAGCCAGGCTCCGGTGAGGCGGTCGGCGGTGTCCTCGGGCAGCAGGGTCCAGTCGACGTCGTAGCGCCAGGAGTCGACGGTGGAGCGTTCGCGCCGGCCGCGCCGCCAGGTGGCGAGCTCGGGCAGCAGGTCGCGCAGCGGGCGGTCGCCGTCGAGGCCGACGGTCTCGGCCAGTGAGTCGAGGTCGCCGGCTTCGACGGCCGACCAGAACGCGCCCTCGGTCTCCTCGGCCGGGCCCTGCGGGGCGGCGGCCTCGGCGGGGCCGGACGCCAGCCAGTAGCGCTGCTGCTGGAAGGCGTACGTGGGGAGTTCGACGGTGCGCGCACCGCGCCCGGCGAGGACGGAGGTCCAGTCGACGTCGACGCCGCGGGTCCAGGCGGCGGCGAGGGAGGTGTAGAAGCGGGCGAGGCCGCCCTCCTCGCGGCGCAGGGTGCCCAGGGCCAGGGCCTCGGATCCGGCGGCCTCGGCGGTCTCCATGACCCCGTACACGAGGACGGGGTGGGCGCTGGACTCGACGAACACGCGGTGTCCGTCGGCCAGCAGGGAGCGGACGACGGGCTCGAAGGACACCGGCTGCCGGCAGTTCTCGTACCAGTAGGCGGCGGTGAGTTCGGAGCCGTCCAGGACCTCGCCCGTGACGGTGGAGTAGAGCGGGACGGATCCGGCGCGCGGCCGGACGAACGACAGGAGTTCGATCACCCGCTCCTTGAGGCGGTCGACCTGGGCGCAGTGGGAGGCCACCGTGGAGGGGATGATCTTGGCCCGGACGCCGTCGGCCTCCAGAGCGGCGACCAGCTCCTCCAGCGGAGCCACCTCACCGGCGACGGTGACGGTGCCCGGACCGTTGATCCCGGCGATCGACAGCGCGTCCCCGTACSGGGCGAGCCGCTTGCGGACCGCWTCGGCGCCCAGTGACACCGAGGCGACCGCGCCCCGGCCCACCAGCTCGTCCGCGAACAGCTGCGAACGCAGCACGACCACCCTGGCGCCGTCCTCCAGCGACAGCGCGCCCGAGACGACGGCGGCCGCGATCTCACCCTGCGAGTGACCGACCACCGCGTCCGGCACCACACCCGCCGCACGCCACAGCTCGGCCAG
>NZ_JBFRER010000184.1:0-1002 GCF_052114405.1 Streptomyces sp. M-16
GCATTCGTCCTCTACTCCTCCCTACTCCTCCATCGCCGGCACCCTCGGCACCCCCGGCCAAGCCAACTACGCAGCCGCCAACACCTACCTCGACGCCCTCGCCACCCACCGACACAACCAAGGCCTCCCCGCCACCTCCCTCGCCTGGGGACTCTGGGAGGAGGAGAGCGACCTCACCCGGTCGCTCGGCACGAGCGAGCGGGCCCGGCTGGGCCGGATGGCCATAGCGGCGATCCCCTCGGCGGAGGGGCTGGCGCTGTTCGACGCCTGTCTCGCACGCGGCGCCGCGCTGTCGGCTCCCGTACGGCTCGACATGAGGGAACTGCGCGACCGCTCCGCGTCGGGCGAACTCCCGCACCTGTACCGGGGTCTGGTGCGGGCACCGGCCGCCGGTACACCTGCGGAGGCCCGGCCCTCGGCGACCGGGGCCGCCGGGGTCACAGGGGTGCGGGAACAGCTCCTGGGCATGGCAGGCGCCGAACGCACCCGTTTCCTGGGTGAACTGGTGAACCGTCATGTGGCCCAGGTCCTGGGGCACGCCTCGCCGGCCACGGTGGAGGCCGGGCGCGGTCTGCTGGACATGGGCATCGACTCGCTGTCCGCCGTCGAGCTGCGCAACCGGCTGAACGGGGCGACCGGGCTGCGGCTGCCGACGACCCTGGCCTTCGACTATCCGACGCCCGCCGCGATCGCCGAGCACCTGGCGGAGCGGTTCGCCGAGGAGATGCCGAGCGCGGCCCTGTCGTCGCTCGACGCCCTGGAGGCGGGCTTCGAGGAGATCTCCGGCGACGCGGACCAGCGGTCCCGGGTGCGGGCCCGGCTGGAGGCGTTCCTGAGCAGGCTCGCCACCGCCGCGGACGGGCCGGACGGCAGCGCCGACCCGGACGGGCAGGGGGCCTTCCCCGACGGGCTGGACGCCGCCGCCGACGAGGACCTCTTCGAATTCATCGACAGCGACCTCGACTGACGGGCCCGTTCCACCGCGGAGGGCGGACCGGCGGC
>NZ_JBFRER010000184.1:1018-10620 GCF_052114405.1 Streptomyces sp. M-16
GGCGGCACGTGGCGGCACGTGCCGCCGGTCCGCCCTCCGGCATTTCCTCCCGCACCCACCTCATTTCACCGCCGGGTGCCCCGCGGCGGTCCACTGCCCGATTCACGGAAATCGAATACCGGAAAGGGGCCGGTAAGTCGGTGGTTAGCGCGGACTGTGACGCTGGAAACACCCACGCGCCTCACCATTGTGGTGCGGGCCCCACCGCAAAGGAAGAATCCCGATGACGACCGCACGCATTCCCGTACCCTTCACCTTCACAGAGATCAGAGGACTCGACCTCGACCACAGTTACCGGGAACTCCTGGAGCACGGGCGTCCCGTATGGGTCACCCCTCCGTACGGGGAGAACTCCTGGCTGGTGAGCCGGTACGAGGACATCAAGACGGTGCTCGGGGACCAGCGGTTCAGCCGGGCCGCGGCCCAGGGCCGGGACGAGGCGCGCGTGGCGCCCATGCCCATCGGGGGCAGCATCATGGGCGCGGACGGGGCGGAGCACAGCCGGCTGCGGCGCCTGGTCTCCAAGCCGTTCTCCAACCGCGGGATCGAGGAGCTGCGGCCGCGGATCTCGCAGGTGGCGGAGGAGCTGATCGACGCCATGGCCAAGGAGGGCACGTCGGGCGATCTCGTGACCTCGTTCACGAACCCGTTCGCCGCCCTGAACATCTGTGAGCTGCTCGGCGTGCCGTACGGCGAGCGGGACCGGTTCCAGAGCCGGATGCAGTGCTTCTTCGGGCGGACGGAGCTGTCGACCGAGGAGATCGCGGCCGAACTGGGCGAGCTGCGCGCCTACGTCCACGAGCTGATCGAACGGCGTCGCGCCGAGCCCGGCGACGACCTCATCAGCGGCATGCTGGAGGTGGCCGCCGAGGGCGGCGCCTACACCGACGAGGAGCTGCTCGACCTGGTGTACATGCTGCTGATCGGCGGCTACGACACTCCGGCGTCCCAGCTGGCGTCCATCATGTACACCCTGCTGTCGCACCCCGGTCAGGCGCAGCTCCTCCGGGAGAACCCGGAGATCGTCCCGCAGGCCGTGGACGAGCTGCTGCGCTTCGTCCCGCTCGTCTCGCACACGGTGTTCGCCCGGTACCCGACGGAGGACGTGGAGATCGGCGGGCAGCTGATCAGGGCCGGTGAGCCGGTGCTGTGCGCCACGCCGGCCGGGAACAAGGACCCGCGGGCCTTCGAGGACCCGGACGTGCTGGATCTGCGGCGGGAGGGGAGGAAGCACCTGTCCCTGGGGCACGGGGTGCACCACTGCACGGGTGCGGCCATGGCGCGGCTGGAGCTCCAGGTGGCGGTCCTCGCCCTGCTGAACCGTTTCCCTGACCTGCGGCTCGATGTCGCTCCCGAGGACGTGCCATGGCTGAAGGGCATGCAGATCAGGACCCTGGGTTCGCTTCCGGTGGCGTGGGGCGCCGGCGGCAGCGGGTCCTGAGTGCCGTACGCGGCAAGCCCCGGAGGCCTGGGCCTCCGGGGCTTCGCTGTGCTTACCGGTCGGGGCGGAGCGGGGCGGTGGGCGCTACCGGTCGGCGTCGGGGGCCGCGTCGAACGTGATGGCCCGGGCGGGACACAGGTCCACGGCTTCGCGGACCGCTTCGTGGTCCCCGGCGGCGGGGCGGGGGTCCACGACGACGGCGTACCCCTCGTCGTCGTGGTCGAAGACGGTGGGGGCGTGGAAGGCGCACTGGGCCGCCCCGATGCAGGTGTCCCGGTCGAGCGTGACCCGGAGGCCGCCGCCCTCCTCGCCGCTCACCACGTCACCGGCATCTCGTTGACGCCCTGGACCGTGCCGCTGCCGGGCGGCCGGGTGGGCAGCCGGTCGGCGGGGACGGCGAGGCGGAGGGTGGGGATCCGGGTGAAGAGGGTGGCGAAGGCGACTTCCAGCTCCATCCGGGCCAGGCTCTGTCCCAGGCACTGGTGGATGCCGTAGCCGAAGGAGAGGTGCCGGCGGCCGGTGCGGCCGGTGTCGAAGGCGGTGGGGTCCTCGTGGACGCGGGGATCCCGGTTGGCCATCGTCGCCGACAGCAGGACCCCTTCACCCGCGCGGATCACCTCGCCCGCGACGGGAATGTCCTCGGTCGCGACCCGTACGCCGGCCAGGTCGGTCACGGCCACGCAGCGCAGGATCTCCTCCACGGCGGCCGCGACGCCGGCCGGGTCCGCCCGCATCCGGGCGAGCAGTTCGGGGTGGTCGAGGAGGGTGATGGTGCCCAGGGCGATGGTGGAGGCCGAGGTCTCGTGGCCCGCGACCAGGATGACGAGGGCCATCTGGACGAGGTCGGCGTGGCTGAGCCGGCCGGTCCCGACCTCTTCCCGGGCGAGCAGGCCGATGAGTCCCGGGCCGGGTTCGGTGCGCCGCAGGGTCGCCAGGCGGTCCAGGTAGCCGACGAGTTCGCCGCCCGCCTTCTGTGATTCCTCCCGGGTGGTGGCCTGCAGCAGGCGCCGGGAGGCTTCCTGGAAGAAGTCGAGGTCCTCGGCGGGCAGGCCCAGGATCTCGGAGATCACCCGTGAGGGCACGGGCAGCGCGAAGTCGCGTACGAGGTCGGCGGGCGGGCCCGTCTCCAGCATCCGGTCGACGTAGTGGTCGACGATGCCCTGGACGACCGGCCGCAGTTCCTCGACCCGCTTGCGGCTGAAGTACGGGTTCAGCAGCTGCCGGTGTTCGTCGTGGGCGGGCGGGTCCATGCCGATGAGCACCAGGCGCTTGGCCACCTCGGCCTGGAAGCGCGGTGCGACGGCCGGGTAGTCGGGGCGCTGTCGGTCAGCGGAGATCCGCCGGTCCGCGAGCAGCTGCCGGGCCTCGGGGTAGCCGGTGACCAGCCAGACGACGCGGCCGTCGAAGAGGGTGACCCGCGACAGCGGCCCCCGCTCGCCCAGGCGCTCGTATTCCGGCGGCGGCTGATAGGGGCAGACCCGCGGCTGGGGAAAGGGCGGTGCGTCGGACAGGCTCCGCGTGGTGGTGAATTCCATCGCGTTCCCTCTTTCCTCTCGTGTGCGCGGGGTTCCTCCCACGGCCGGAAGAAGTCAAGGAGCACCCGGGAGGGGGCCGCAAGCCCGTCCGGCCCGGGCGTTAGCGCCGTGTAATGCGGGAGGTCGCGAAAGCTCCGCGTTAGCTGCACGGAAGCGCCCTTTCGGATGATGGCCGCAGAAAAGCCAGGGAAAGGAGCAGACCGTGGACACTCCACACATCCGGATCCTCTCGGTGGGAACGGCTTTGCCGGGCCCTCCCGTCGACAATGCCGCGCTGGCCCGGCGGTTCGGCATGGACGCGTTGTGGGAGCAGTGGGTGGACGCGTTCATCGGGACGCGCCACCGTCATCTGGCGGTCGACATCGAGACCGGTGAGATCGGGGCTTCGCTGTCGGAGCTCGGTGTGGAGGCGGGCCGCAGGGCGCTGGAGTCCGCGGGGGTCCGGCCGGAGGAGATCGACCTCGTCGTGATGGCGACGGCCACGCCGGAGCAGCTCATGCCGGCCACGGTCAACGTCATCTGCGACGCGCTGGGCATCGACGACGTGGCCACCTACCAGCTCCAGTCGGGGTGTTCGGGCGCGGTCCAGGCCCTCGACGTGGCGCACCAGCTGCTCCAGACGGGCCGCCACCGCAGCGCCCTGGTGATCGGCGGCGACGTGCTCGCCCGGTTCTACGACTGCGACGCGCGGCTGGACCGGCTGCCGCCCGACCAGCTGGTGAACTACGTGCTGTTCGGGGACGGGGCGGGTGCGGCGGTGCTCTCCACCGACACCTCGGCGGGCCGCTGCGAGCTGGTGTCCGTACGGACCCGGCTGACCGGGCTGAACCGGCCGGCGGGGGCGACGATGGAGTGGTTCGGGCCCGTGGACCGCGACTCGGACCGGCCGGCCGCCACCGAGGACTACAAGGCGATCGAGACGCGCGTGCCGGAGATGTCCGAGGAGACCCTGCACGAGCTGCTGGACGACCTGGACTGGCGTCCGGAGGACGTCACGTACCTGCTGCCGCCGCAGCTGTCCGGCCGGATGACCCGGCGGATCGTGGAGCGGCTGGGGGCCGTCGGCGCCCAGGAGGTCTCCTGCGTCAACGAGACGGGCAACAACGCGAACGCGCTGGTCTTCTTCCAGCTGGAGCGGGCCCTCGAACGGCTGGCGCCGGGCGAGCGGGCGATCGGCATCGCCATCGAGTCCAGTAAGTGGATCAAGGCCGGCTTCGCGCTGGAAGGGGTCTGACGTCCGTCATGTCCTCCGTTCCCGAAGCCCCCGCCCCTCCCGACACCACCGCCTCCCCGGGCTCCCCGGGCTCCCCCGATTCCCCCGCCGACGAACTGCTCGCCCTGCACCGCGGCGGGCGCCTAGCCGCCGAGTTCCCCCGGCTGAAGGCCCTCCTGGCGCGGCTGCCGGAGGCCGACTCCGCGCGGGCGGCCCAGTTGCTCTCCCGCGTCGATCCGGCCGACGTGCTGCGCGAACATCCCGCGCTGCCCTCCCTGACCGTCGCCGTCACCGGTCACGGCACGCTGTCGCCGCTCGTCCCGGCCCTCGCCCTGGAGGGCGCCCGGCACGGCATCGTGATCCGCACGCTCGTCTGCGACTTCGACTCGTACGTCTTCGACCTGACCGACCCGGACAGCCCGCTGCACGCCGCCCGGCCCGATCTGGCCCTGTGCCTGCTCGATCCCATGATCGTGGTGGACGAGCTGCCGACGCCCTGGCGTCCGGCCGACGTCGAGGCCGTCCTCGCCGAGAAGACGGCCCTGCTGGACGGCCTCACGGCCCGGTTCGCCGCCGCGGGCACCGGCACGCTCGTGCTGAACACCATGCCGCTGCCCCGTACGCTCGCCGCCCAGCTCGTCGACCACCGCTCCCGCGCCCGGCTGGGCGCCCTGTGGCGCGAGGCCAACACCCGGCTGCTGCGCCTGACCGAGACCCACCCGGAGCTGGTCGTCCTCGATCTGGACCCGATCGCCGCGGAGGGCGTGGCGGTCACGGACCCGAGGCTGAGCGTCTACGCCAAGGCCCACCTCTCCCCCGCGATGCTCGCCCGCTACGCCCGGGAGGCCGGGCACCTGGCCCGGCTCGTGACCGGCCGGACCAGGAAGTGTCTGGCGGTCGACCTGGACCAGACCCTGTGGGGCGGCATCCTCGGCGACGACGGCGCGGAGGGGATCGAGGTCGCCGACAGCCCGCGCGGCGAGGCGTTCCGGGCCTTCCAGAAGGTGGTCAAGCAGCTCTCCTCGCAGGGCGTCCTGGTGGCCGCGGTGAGCAAGAACGACCTCGAACCGGTCCGCGAGGTCGTCGCGGGGCACCCGGAGATGGTGCTGCGGGAGGAGGACTTCGTCCGCTTCGCCGTGAACTGGAAGCCCAAGCACGAGAACCTCAGGGAGCTGGCCGAGGACCTCAACCTGGGCGTCGAGAGCGTGGTGTTCGTCGACGACAGCCCCTACGAGTGCGGTCTCGTGCGCCACGAGCTGCCGGACGTGGCCGTCGTCCCGCTGGACGGGGAGCCGGCCGGGCACATCGGGAAGCTGCTGCGGGACGGCTGGTTCGACGCCCGCGAGCTGACCACGGAGGACCGGGCGCGCCCCGCGCTGTACCGCAGYGAGGCCGAACGGAAGGACTTCCTGCACACCTTCGACTCCCTCCAGGACTACCTGCGCGAGCTCGGCGTACGGGTGCGGATCGGCCCGGTCGAACAGCGGGACGTGCCGCGCGTGGCCCAGTTGACCCTGCGCACCAACCAGTTCAACCTGACCACGCGACGGCTCCAGCCCGCGGCCGTGCAGGAGCTGGCCGCGGCCCCGGACACCGAGGTGCTGGCCGTGCACGCCGGCGACCGGTTCGGCGACAACGGGCTGATCGGGGTCGTGTTCACCCGGCGTGAGGGCGCCACCGTACACATCGACAACTTCCTGCTCAGCTGCCGGGTGTTCGCCCGGGGGGTCGAGCAGACCGCCCTGGCGTCGGTGCTGCGGCGGGCGCGGGCCGCCGGGGCCCGGGAGGTGGTCGCCGCCTTCCGCGAGAGCGCCAAGAACGCCAAGGTCCGCGAGTTCTACCCGCAGAACGGCTTCGAACCGACGGGCGAGGACGGCGACGGCGACGGCGACGGCAGCCGCTTCTACCGGCACGACCTGGTCTCCGTACCGCCGACGCCCGGCCACGTGCGGCTGACCGAGACCTACGAAGGGAAGACCCTGTGACATCTATCGACGGTTTCATCACCCTGGTCCGCGACGACCTGGGCCTGACCATCAGCGACTCCGACGTGGACCGCCCCCTCGAGGAGATCGCGGGCTGGGACTCGCTCCACCTCCTCACCCTGCTCAGCGCCCTGGAGCGCGCCGAGGGCCGTTCCCTGTCCCTGCCGGCGGCGCTTGAGGCGACCACCCTGCGCGGTCTGTACGACGTGGCGGTGACCGGGTGAGCGGGGAGCGGTCCCCCGTCGCGCGGGAGCGGCGGCACACGCTGTACTTCCTGGAGGAGGCCAAGGCGTTCGCGCCGGTGTTCCTCGACACCGAGGTGGACATGGGGCGGGTGTGGCGCCACCGGGCGGCCGCCGCCGCGGCCGGCCGCCGCTACTCCGTGGTCAGCTACGTACTGCACGCGGGCGCCCGGGTCATCGCCGCCCACCCCCAGGCCAACAGCGCGATCGGCGGCCGTCTGCTGCCCCGCACCGTCACCTACGCCGGCGCGAGCGCGAAGCTCGCCCTGGACCGGCGGCTCGACGGCCGGCGCGTCGTGCTCGGCGCGGTCCTGCCCGACCTCGACCGGGCGGACCTGGACGAGGTGCAGCGCCAGGTGGACCACTACCGCGACGGCGACCCGGGGGTGATGCCCGAGTTCGCGAGCCTGCGCGCGCTGCACCGGCTGCCGGTGCCCCTCGGCCGCGCGCTGTTCCGCAGGGCGACCCGGCCGCTGGCGGCACGGGCGGCCAGGACCGGGACGTTCGCGGTCACCTCGCTCGGCCACCGCGCGGTCGACGGCTTCCACTCCGTGGGCGGCACCACGGTCACCCTCGGGGTCGGCCGGGTCGTCGACCGGCCGGTCGTGCGGGACGGGCAGGTCACGGTCGCTCCGGTGATGCGCCTGAACCTGGCCTTCGACCACCGGGTCATCGACGGGGCCGAGGCCGCCGACGTCCTCACCGAGATCAAGGAACGCCTCGAAGGCTTCCCGGACACACCCGAGGGAGGGGAGGGGCTGTCCGCGGGCACCGCGGCGGACGCCCTCACCGGCCGATGAACGACATCGAAGAGCTCAAGCAGTACGTGGGCGCGCACGCCCGCGCCCAATCCCTGCCGCCGGACCACTTCGGGGAACTGCTCGGCCGCGTACGCACCGACGAGGACGGCGCCGAGGGCTCCTGGGTGCGCGAGTGGTCGCGGGCCGGCGAACGGGCCGAGAAGGAGGGGGACTTCCTGGAGGCCTGCCGTCACTTCAACATGGCCCGCTTCCCCTACGTGGACGGTCCCGCCCGCGGCGAGGCCCTGGAGCGCTGCGTACGCGCCTTCGACCACTGGCGCAAGGAGGCCGGCGGTATCGAACGCATCGACGTGGACACTCCGGAAGGTCCGGTCGGCTGCTGGACCAGCGGACTGTCGCGCGGTGACCGGCGTCCGCTGCTGGTCTTCATGGGCGGCATCGTCAGCATCAAGGAGCAGTGGGCGCCCCTGCTCACCCGCCTGTCCAGGCTGGGGTTCGCGGGGCTCGTCACGGAGCTGCCCGGCGTCGGTGAGAACACGCTGCGCTACCACGCCGACAGCTGGCGCCTGCTGCCCCGGCTGCTGGACGCCGTCAAGGACTCCGCGGACGTGTCACAGACCTACTGCATCACGCTGAGCTTCAGCGGGCACATGGCCCTGCGGGCCTCTCTGGACGACCCCCGGATCAAGGGCGTCATGACGGTCGGGGCCCCGGTCCACGACTTCTTCACCGATGCCTCCTGGCAGGCGCGCGTGCCCCGGATCACGGTCGACACCCTGGCGCACCTGACCGGCGTCCCCGCCTCCGCGGTGGGCGGGCACATCCGCGACTGGGCCCTGACGGACCGGCAACTCGGCGACCTCAAGGTGCCGTTGGCCTATGCGGCGAGCCTGCGCGACGAGATCATTCCGGCCGCCGACCCGCAGCGGCTGCGCCGCCACGTACGGGACCTGCGCCTCGTCGAGTACGACGACGTGCACGGAGCCCCGCACCACCTGCCCGAGATGCAGCTGTGGGGCTTCCAGTCGGTCCTGCGCATGAAGGGCGGACACCTCCTGCCGCGCGCCGCCCTCGGGTACGCGCTGTTCGCCCACCGCACGCGGCGCAGGCTCGCCGCGCTCCGCTCCTGAGGCAGCCCGCCCGGCCACCCCTGCCGCGCCCGGCCCGCGCCCCGCCCTCCCCCGATGGACCGTTCCCCGAAAGGCTGACACCGCAATGGCAAGCGAGGAAGAGCTTCGCGAATATCTCAAGCGCGCCACGGGCAATCTCGCCCGGGTCAGGCAGCGCCTGCGCGAAGTCGAGACCGACCGGCACGAGCCGGTCGCCGTTGTGGCGATGAGCTGCCGCTACCCGGGCGGGGTCACCTCGCCCGAGGAGCTGTGGCGCCTGGTCGCGGACGGTACGGATGCCATCGACGGCTTCCCCACCGACCGCGGCTGGGACCTCGACGGGCTCTACGACCCGGACCGCGACCAGGTGGGCACGAGCTACACGCGCAACGGCGGCTTCCTCCACGACGCCCCGCGGTTCGACCCCGAGTTCTTCGGGCTGAGCCCGCGCGAGGCCCTGGCCACCGACCCCCAGCAGCGGCTGCTGCTGGAGACGGCCTGGGAGGCAGTGGAGCGGGCGGGCATCGTCCCGGAGAGCCTGCGCGGCAGCCGGACCGGGGTGTTCGCCGGTGTCATGTACAACGACTACGCCTCCCGGCTGACCCCCGCGCCCAAGACCTTCGAGGGATACATCGGGTACGGCAGCGCGGGCAGTGTGGCCTCGGGCCGGGTGGCGTACACGCTGGGGCTGGAGGGGCCGGCGGTGACCGTCGACACGGCGTGTTCCTCCTCCCTGGTCGCCATCCACCTGGCGATCCAGTCGCTGCGCAACGGCGAGTGCAGCCTCGCCCTGGCCGGCGGGGTGACCGTGATGGCCACGCCCAACACCTTCGTGGAGTTCAGCCGGCAGCGCGGGCTGTCCGAGGACGGCCGCTGCAAGGCCTTCTCCGCGGATGCCGACGGCACCGGCTGGAGCGAGGGAGCGGGCCTGCTCCTGCTGGAGAAGCTCTCCGACGCGCACCGCAACGGCCACCGGATCCTCGCGGTCATCCGGGGCAGCGCCGTCAACCAGGACGGCGCCAGCAGCCAGCTGACGGCGCCCAACGGCCCGGCCCAGCAGCGGCTGATCCGCCAGGCCCTGGCGAGCGCCCGCCTGGAGCCCGCGGACGTGGACGCCGTCGAGGCSCACGGYACSGGCACCCGCCTCGGCGACCCCATCGARGCCCAGGCCCTCCTCGCCACCTACGGCCAGAACCGCCCCGCCGRCCAACCCCTGCGCCTGGGCTCCCTCAAGTCCAACATCGGCCACACCCAGGCCGCAGCCGGCGTCGGCGGCGTCATCAAAATGGTCATGGCCATGCACCACGGCCTCCTCC
>NZ_JBFRER010000185.1:0-9560 GCF_052114405.1 Streptomyces sp. M-16
CGTCACGGCCGCCGCCGCGCTGGCCGCGCTCCCGCAAGGGCTGCCCGCCGCCGTGCAGCACGCCGCGGCCGTCGCAGCGGGCCTGCTCGCCGCCGACCTCCTGCTGCGCCGCTGCGTCCGCCGCTTCGGCGGGGTCACCGGGGACGTCTTCGGCGCCCTGTGCGAAGTGGCGGCGACCACCGCCCTGGTGGCCCTCTCCCTCGGCTGAACCCGCGGGCCCGCCCACGTACCCTCGGGGCATGGCCGAGACGGGGACCCAGACGCAGACCGCCACCACGCCCATCAGGGTGCTGCTCGCCGACGACCAGGCGCTGCTGCGCAGCGCGTTCAAGGTGCTGGTCGACTCCGAGGCCGACATGGAGGTCGTCGGCGAGGCCGCCGACGGGGCACAGGCCTACGCCCTCGCGCGCGAGCGGCGGGCCGACGTCGTCCTCATGGACATCCGGATGCCCGGCACCGACGGACTCGCCGCCACCCGCATGATCAGCGCCGACCCGGAGCTCTCCGGGGTCCGCGTCGTCATGCTGACCACCTTCGAGGTGGACGAGTACGTGGTCCAGGCGCTGCGCGCCGGGGCCTCCGGCTTCCTCGGCAAGGGTGCCGAACCCGACGAGCTGCTGAACGCCATCCGCGTCGCGGCGGCCGGCGAGGCACTGCTCTCCCCGGCCGCGACCAAGGGCCTCATCGCCAGCTTCCTCGCCCAGGCCGGCCACGCCGAGGCCCCCGCCACCGGCTCCGCCCACGCCGGACGGCTCGCCGCGCTGACCGTCCGCGAGCGCGAGGTCCTCGTCCTCGTCGCCGCCGGCCTCTCCAACGACGGCATCGCCGGACGGCTGGAGGTCAGCCCGCTCACGGTCAAGACCCACGTCAACCGGGCCATGGCGAAGCTCGGCGCCCGCGACAGGGCGCAATTGGTGGTCATCGCGTACGAATCGGGCCTGGTCCGCCCGCGCTCCGACTGACCGGACGGGGTCCGCAGTACGACGGACCACCGCGGAGTACTGCGGACGCGGTATGCCGCGCATAAGGACGGGACCTGGGAGCGACGCAACGGCGCTCCGGCGTGGGCGAGGCTGGGACGCCCCCACCCGCGTCCGGCAGAGAGATCCCACACCCATGTCCTGGCTGTCCCGCTTCAGCCTTGCCCAGAGAGCGCTGATCGGCCTCGTGTCGATCGTCGCGCTGCTCTTCGGCGCCATAGCCATCCCGCAGCTCAAGCAGCAGTTGCTGCCCTCCATCGAACTGCCGATGGTCTCCGTGCTCGCGCCGTACCAGGGCGCCTCGCCCGACGTGGTGGAGAAGCAGGTCATCGAGCCCATCGAGGCCACCCTCAAGGGCGTCGACGGCATCACCGGCATCACCTCCACCGCCAGCGAGGGCAACGCCCTCATCCGGGCCACCTTCGACTACGGCGACAGCGGCACCAAGCAGCTCGTCGCCGACGTCCAGCAGGCCGTCAACCGGGCCCGCGTCCGGCTGCCCTCCGAGGTGGACCCGCAGGTGGTCGCCGGCTCCACCGACGACATCCCCACCGTCGTCCTCGCCGTCACCTCGGACAAGGACCAGCAGGCCCTCGCCGACCAGCTGAACAAGTCCGTCGTCCCGGCCTTGGAGGACATCGACGGCGTCGGCCAGGTCAGCGTGGACGGCGTCCGCGACCTCCAGGTCACCGTCACGCCCGACGAGGCGAAGCTCGCCGCGGCCGGCCTCGACGGGACGAAGCTCGCCGAAGGCCTCAAGGCCGGCGGCGCCACCGTCCCCGCCGGCTCCTTCGACGAGGGCGGCCAGAACCGCACCGTCCGCGTCGGGTCCGGATACACCTCCCTCGCCCAGCTGGAGGACCTCCGGCTGACCCCGGGCCCCGGCAAGCCGGCCGTCCGCCTCGCCGACGTGGCCGCGGTCAGGCAGGAGCCCGCCGCGGGCGACTCGATCACCCGCACCAACGGCAGGCCCAGCCTCGCACTCGTCCTCACCATGGACAAGGACGGCAGCGCCGTCGCCATCTCGGACGCCGTCAGGGACAAGCTCCCGGAGCTGCGCTCCACCCTCGGTTCCGGTGCCGCGCTGACCGTCGTCAGCGACCAGGGCCCGGCGGTCGCCCGGTCCATCTCCGGCCTGACCACCGAGGGCCTGCTCGGCCTGGCCTTCGCGGTCATCGTGATCCTGGTCTTCCTGGCCTCGATCCGCTCGACCCTGGTCACCGCGGTCTCCATCCCGCTGTCCGTGGTCCTCGCCCTGATCGTGCTGTGGACCCGCGACCTGTCGCTCAACATGCTGACGCTGGGCGCGCTCACCATCGCCATCGGCCGCGTCGTCGACGACTCGATCGTGGTCCTGGAGAACATCAAGCGCCACCTCGGCTACGGCGAGGAGCGCGAGGCCGCGATCATCACCGCGGTGCGCGAGGTGGCGGGCGCGGTGACCTCGTCCACGCTCACCACCGTCGCCGTCTTCCTGCCGATCGGCCTGGTCGGCGGCATGATCGGCGAGCTGTTCGGTTCCTTCTCGCTCACCGTGACCGCCGCGCTGCTGGCCTCGCTGCTGGTGTCGCTGACGGTCGTCCCGGTGCTGTCGTACTGGTTCCTGCGCGCCCCCAAGGGCGTCTCGTCGGCGGACGCCGAGAGCGCCGCGAAGGCCCGCCGCGAGGCCGAGGAGAAGGAGGCGAAGAGCCGCCTGCAGCGCTTCTACGTCAAGGTCCTGGGTTTCGCCACCCGGCGCCGCCTGACCAGCGTGGCCATCGCGGTCGTCGTCCTGGTCGCCACCTTCGCCATGACCCCGCTGCTGAAGACCAACTTCTTCGACCAGGGCGAGCAGGACGTCCTGACGGTCAAGCAGGAACTCGCCCCCGGCACCTCGCTGGCCGCCTCGGACGAGGCCGCCCGCAAGGTGGAGAAGGCCCTCGGCTCCGTGGACGGCGTCAAGGACTACCAGGTCACCGTCGGCTCCTCCGGCTTCCTCGCGGCCTTCGGCGGCGGTACGGGCACCAACCAGGCCTCCTACCAGGTCACCCTGAAGGACTCCGGCGACTCCGAGGCCGTCAAGGGGCGGATCCAGGACGCCCTGGCGAAGCTGGACGGCATCGGCGACACCTCCATCTCGGCGGGCGGCGGTTTCGGCAGCCAGAACCTGAGCGTGGTCGTCAAGGCCGGTGACGCGGGCGTCCTGGCCAAGGCAGCCGAGCAGGTCCGCGCCGAGGTGGCCACCCTGAAGGACGTCACCGACGTCCAGAGCGACCTGGCCCAGTCGGTGCCCCGCATCGCCGTCACCGCCACCCCCAAGACCGCCGAGGCCGGCCTGAACCAGGCCGCGCTGGGCGCCGTCGTCGCCCAGGCCGTCCGGGGCAACCCGGTGGCCAAGGCCGTACTGGACGACACCGAGCGGGACATCGTGGTCCGCTCCGCCCACCCGGCCACCACCCTGGCCGAACTCCAGGCCCTGCCGGTCGGCCCGGCCAAGCTCGGTGACATCGCCGACGTCAAGGTCGTCCCCGGCCCGGTCGCCATGACCCGGATCGACGGCGCCCGCGCCGCCACCATCACCGCCAAGCCGGTCGGCGACAACACCGGCGCGGTCAGCGCAGCGCTCCAGACCAAGATCAAGGCCCTGGACCTGCCGGCCGGCGCCACCGCAGCCATCGGCGGCGTCTCCCAGGACCAGGACAAGGCCTTCGGTTCGCTCGGCCTGGCCATGTTCGCCGCCATCGCCATCGTGTTCATGCTGCTGGTGGCGACCTTCCGCTCGCTGGTCCAGCCGCTGATCCTGCTGGTCTCCATCCCCTTCGCCGCCACCGGCGCGCTGGGCCTGCTGATCGCCACCGGCACCCCGATGGGCGTCCCGGCGATGATCGGCATGCTGATGCTGATCGGCATCGTGGTGACCAACGCGATCGTCCTGATCGACCTGGTCAACCAGTACCGGGCCCAGGGCCTGGGCGTCGTCGAGGCGGTCATCGAGGGAGGCCGCCACCGTCTGCGGCCGATCCTGATGACGGCCCTGGCGACGATCTTCGCCCTGCTCCCGATGGCGCTGGGCGTCACCGGCGAGGGCGGCTTCATCTCGCAACCGCTCGCGGTCGTGGTGATCGGCGGCCTGGTCAGCTCGACGCTGCTGACCCTGCTGCTGGTGCCGACCCTCTACACGATGGTCGAGCTCCGCAAGGAACGCCGCCGCGCGAAGAAGCGGGCCCGCCTGGCGGTGGTCCCGCCCCAGCCGGCGGACGAGACCCCGGTCAAGGTCTGACCGCCTGCCACCCCGACAGGGCCCCGGCCACCGCACCGCGCGGGGCCGGGGCCCTCGGTCGGGGTACAGCCGAGCAGCCGCCCCGGCTCCTGCCGGGGACGTCCGTGCGCCCGTCGTAGGAGCGGTTGCCGGGCGACATCCTCTTGATCGCCTCCGCGTTGAGCGGGAGGCAGAACGAGCGCTGGACCGGCCCGCCGCCCGCCCGGGCCGCCTGGAGGAACGCCGAAGGGGGCGCCCGGCMGCAGCCGGGCGCCCCCTTCCGTACTGATCGTTACGGCAGCGCCAGCATCCGCTCCAGCGCGAGCTTCGCGAAGCTCTCCGTCTCCTTGTCGACCTGGATCTGGTTGACCAGGTTGCCCTCGGCCAGGGACTCCAGGGTCCACACCAGGTGCGGGAGGTCGATGCGGTTCATCGTCGAGCAGAAGCAGACCGTCTTGTCGAGGAAGACGACCTCCTTGTCCTCCGACGCGAAACGATTCGCCAGCCGCTGGACCAGGTTCAGCTCGGTGCCGATGGCCCACTTGGAGCCGGCCGGGGCCGCCTCCAGCGCCTTGATGATGTACTCCGTCGAGCCGACGTAGTCCGCGGCCGCCACGACCTCGTGCTTGCACTCGGGGTGGACCAGCACGTTCACGCCCGGGATCCGCTCGCGCACGTCGTTGACCGAGTCCACGGAGAACCGGCCGTGCACCGAGCAGTGGCCGCGCCACAGGATCATCTTCGCGTTCCGCAGCTGCTCGGCCGTCAGGCCGCCGTTCGGCTTGTGCGGGTTGTAGAGCACGCAGTCGTCCAGGGACATGCCCATGTCGCGCACGGCGGTGTTGCGGCCCAGGTGCTGGTCGGGGAGGAACAGCACCTTCTCACCCTGCTCGAAGGCCCACTCCAGGGCCTTCTTCGCGTTGGACGAGGTACAGATCGTGCCGCCGTGCTTGCCGGTGAAGGCCTTGATGTCGGCGGAGGAGTTCATGTACGAGACGGGGACGGTCGTACCGGCGACCCCGGCCTCGGTCAGCACGTCCCAGCACTCGGCGACCTGTTCGGCGGTGGCCATGTCGGCCATCGAGCAGCCGGCCGCGAGGTCGGGCAGCACGACCTTCTGGTCGTCCGAGGTCAGGATGTCCGCGGACTCGGCCATGAAGTGCACGCCGCAGAAGACGATGTACTCGGCCTCCGGCTTGGCCGCGGCGTCCTTGGCCAGCTTGAAGGAGTCGCCGGTGACGTCGGCGAACTCGATGACCTCGTCGCGCTGGTAGTGGTGGCCGAGGATGAAGACCTTGTCCCCGAGCTTCTCCTTGGCCGCGCGGGCGCGGGCCACCAGGTCCGGGTCGGACGGCGAGGGCAGGTCGCCGGGGCATTCCACCCCGCGCTCGCTCTTGGGGTCGGCCTCACGGCCGAGCAGCAGCAGGGCAAGGGGCGTCGGCTGGACGTCCAAAGGCTGGGCGGTGGTCACGACACGCACCCTTTCTGTTCTGCGACAAGGGAATTCGGGGATTGCGGGAGTGGCAGCTTGACGACTTCTCGTCTATTTGACGCTATCTATCATAGCCGCTTCATGTCACTTTGACGATGCCGATAGTGTCGATGTGACGCATTCGCCCGGCCGGGTGCGGCCCGCTCCACCGGTCCTCATCGCGGGGTCCACCGCTCCGCCCGGGTGTGCGAGCATGAATATCTGAAACAAGGCGCCGGCCCCGGAATGAATCCGCGGTCCCGCTGGTTGCCACCCACGGCAAGAGTCCGACGTTTCCCCAGCCGCTCCGGCGGGGAGCCGCCCACTTCGGGAGTGAATGCAGATGTCCGTACAGGACGACAAGACCACCGTGAGCGACGGCATCCTCCTGTCCGACGCCGCCGCCGAGAAGGTCAGGACCCTGCTGGAGCAGGAAGGCCGCGATGACCTGGCGCTCCGCGTCGCCGTCCAGCCCGGTGGCTGCTCCGGCCTGCGCTACCAGCTCTTCTTCGACGAGCGGTCCCTCGACGGCGACGTCGTCAAGGACTTCGACGGCGTCAAGGTCGTCACCGACCGGATGAGCTCCCCGTACCTGCACGGCGCCTCGATCGACTTCGTCGACACCATCGAGAAGCAGGGCTTCACGATCGACAACCCGAACGCCACCGGCTCCTGCGCCTGCGGCGACTCGTTCAGCTAAACCCGGCTGACCCCGTACGACGAGGGCCCGGGCACCGGTCACAGCGACCGGTGCCCGGGCCCTCGGGCGTTCCCGCTACCGCCTCACTGGCGGGGGAGCGTCTTGCCCGTCGTCGCGTCGACCACCTTCCGGTCGCCGAGCGGCTCGCGGAGCGTGGCCGACACGGTCATCTCCTGCGCCAGCATGATGCAGGCCTGCCCCTGCCGGTTCGGCGTCTCGGTGACCTTCACCAGGACCGACCCGGGCTCCTCCCGCGCCTCCAGGGCGTACGTGCTGCACGCCCCGCCCCAGAAGTTCACCGTCAGCGTCCGGTCGGCCTGCGCGTACGAGAACGCGGGCGCGGTCCTGTCCTGCGGGGGCACCGGGGCGCCGCCGCCGTCCTTGCCCGCCGGGGAGGCCACCGTGCGGCCCGGAGCGCCGTCCTTGCCCGCCACCTCGAACAGCCACGCCGGCACCAGGCCCCGTCCGCCGTCGACCGTCCCCGGGGCCAGCCCGAGCACGGCCCCCCGTACGGTCTCGGTCCGCGGGGGCTTCATCGGACGCGGCTCCGGGTTGCAGGGCAGGGTGTCCGTCGCGCCCGTCGGCGTGTCCGGGGTCAGCGGCACGGAGGTCGCGCAGCCGCTCGGGCCCGGACCCGTGCCGTCGCCGCCCTTGCCGGCCGCGTTGAGCCGGGCCAGCGCCTCGTCGGCGCCGACCACCGGCTGCTCACCCGTGCGGACCGGGGCCTTGAGCTCGCCGCTGCCCGCCACCACCTTGGCGTCGGGGCCCACGCTCACGCGGGTGGACCAGCCCGTGGTGGGCAGCCCGCCCACCACCGGGTCGGCGCTCACCACCCGTACGGAACCCTGGAGCAGGCGGGCGTCCTGCTTGGCGTCGCCCTGGCCGGCGGCCGCCAGCACCGGGGCCGCGGCCGCCCTGGCCGCCTCCTCGGACACCGGCCCCGCGCCCGCGTCCGACCCGGCGACCGCGGACCCCTCCGCGGCACCCTGGGGGAGGGTGGCCGGGCCACAGGTGTCCTTGCCGCGCACGCAGTCGTCCCCGGCGCCGCCGCCGTTCGGGGCGCCGCCCTGGAAGCGGGAGAAGCTCCACGTCCCGGGAGCCCTGCGGGTCACCGTGAGCCGGGGCCCCGAACCGTCGGCGGTCTCCCCGGCCTGCCACTGCTCGCCGTTCAGGCGCGGCGCGCCGGAGATCCCGAGGGCCTGGGCGAGCCGGGCCACCTCGTCGGAGGAGACCTCGCCGGACGCCGCGAAGGACGGCGCCCCGCCCGCCGGGGCCTGCGGCAACTGCCCCTCGGCCCGGTAGGTGACCCCGCCGCCGGACGGATCCGGCTCCCCGGGCGCGATGCCGGGCCTGGACGGGGACCCCGTGGGACGGGGCGCGACGGCCGCGCTGTCACTCGTACGGGTTCCGCTGCCCGAGGCGTCTCCGTAGGCCGTGGACGCCCAGTACGCCGTACCACCGCCTGCCAGCAGGACGGCGGCGGCGATCGAGCCGATGGCCCAGGCCGGCCGCCGTCGTGTGGCGCGTGATGTTTCGGGTTGTTCGCTGGTCACCGCATCGCTCCTTCGCGTGTCCCGCCGTACGTGATGCGGGTGTGACGCGGCGGTCGCGAAACCGGTTCCCTCCCGGTGGCCCTCAGTCCCCGTAGGCGGCGGTGGAGGCGATCAGCCGGGCCGAGGCGGGCGGGACGCTGATGCCGTGGATCTGCGAGGGCGTGACGCGGACCGGGCGCGGCTCGTGCGGGACGGGCCAGTGCGGTGCCATCCGTGCGCAGTCGCCCAGCAGCCGGGCGAAGCCGGGGCGGGCGCCGGCGGTGGGCTCTGCGTACCCGAAGCCATCGGTAGAGGTCATGGGGGCACGGTAGGCACGCCGATGCGGGCGAAGGAAGTCCTACTACGGGGTAGTTTCGACGGGTCGGCCCACCGCCGTGGACCGGGTAGTTTTGACTGTCCCCTTGCCGTCCTCCGCAGGAGCATCCACGCCGTGCGCATCGCAGTCACCGGCTCCATCGCCACCGACCACCTCATGACCTTCCCGGGCCGCTTCGCCGACCAGCTCGTCGCCGACCAGCTCCACACGGTCTCCCTCTCCTTCCTCGTCGACAACCTCGACGTACGGCGGGGCGGCGTCGGCCCGAACATCTGCTTCGGCATGGGGCAGCTGGGAAGCCGCCCGATCCTGGTCGGCGCCGCCGGCTCGGACTTCGACGAGTACCGCGCCTGGCTGGACCGCCACGGGGTCGACACCGAGTCGGTGCGGATCTCCGAGGTGCTGCACACCGCGCGCTTCGTCTGCACCACGGACTCCGACCACAACCAGATCGGCTCCTTCTACACGGGCGCGATGAGCGAGGCCCGCCAGATCGAGCTGAAGGCCGTCGCCGACCGGGTGGGCGGGCTGGACCTCGTCCTCATCGGCGCCGACGACCCCGAGGCGATGCTCCGCCACACGGAGGAGTGCCGGACGCGGGGGATCCCCTTCGCCGCCGACTTCTCGCAGCAGATCGCGCGGATGGACGGCGAGAACATCCGCACCCTGATGGAGGGTGCGACGTACCTCTTCTCGAACGAGTACGAGAAGGGGCTCATCGAGTCGAAGTCCGGCTGGACCGACGGGGAGATCCTCGCCAAGGTCGGCACCCGCGTCACCACGCTGGGCGCGCAGGGCGTGCGGATCGAGCGGGCCGGGCAGGAGTCGGTCGTCGTCGGCTGCCCGGAGGAGACCGCGAAGATCGACCCCACCGGTGTCGGCGACGCGTTCCGCGCGGGCTTCCTGACCGGGCTCGGCTGGGGCGTCGGGCTGGAGCGGGCGGCGCAGCTGGGCTGCATGCTCGCGACGCTGGTCATCGAGACCCTGGGCACCCAGGAGTACACGCTGGCGCGGGCGCACTTCATGGAGCGCTTCACGAAGGCCTACGGCGAAACGGCGGCCGCGGAGGTCCGCGCCCACCTTCCCGCCTGACGCCTCTCCCGCGCGGGGCGGCGCGGCCAGGGGTGGCCGGCCGCCGCGCGGGGCGGGTCCCCTGCCCGCCCTTCCACCGTTCCCCGGGCTCGGCCCGGACCGGCCCGGTGGTCCGGACCGGCCCGGTGGTCCGGACCSGCYCGGTGGCCCGGACCCGCCGTCGTGCGCCCGCGCACCTCACCGCACGGCGCTCCGCGCCCGGGCCCCGCT